>DAOQAO010000052.1:0-5104 GCA_035354095.1 bacterium
GTACCTAACCCAGCCCGAGCAACAACTAAATCGGCTTCATGATAGGCGGCAAACATTAATTTTTGTTCCAAGAAATCAGTTCGATAATAATCACCCCGGCTTTCCGCCTCGCCTTTACCTCGGCCAGTTAAATGAATAACATTAGCTAGTTTAGTAATTTCATCTAATTGGTCCTCAACTAAACGATTGATACCAGCCGCTCCCGTCCCTCCACCAAAAATCAAAACCACTGGTTTTTCTTGAGAAAAATGCCACGGAGTTTGAACTCTTTTATCTACTTGATAAAATTTTTCTCTAATCGGCGCTCCAAGCCAAACAGCTTTGGAACCATAATCTAGGCATGATTTTTCAAAAGTTACCAACACTTCGCTGGCTGCCAAAGACATTAGTTTATTGGCTAGTCCTGGCCGGTAATCCAATTGTTCAATTACTATCGGCACTCTAAATAATCTAGCCGCCCAAACCACTGGAACACTAACAAAACTACCAGCACTAACTACTAATTTAGGTCTATTTTGATAAATAAAAAAAAGAGCCTCAAGAAAACCAAAAAATATTTTAAATAAATCGGTAAAATTATTGATTGACCAATAACGACGAAGCTTGCCACTACTAATTGCCTTAAAGTTAATACCTGCTTCTTTGACTAAATCTTTTTCTGGGCCACTAGCCGTGCCTAACCAGGTTAATTGTAGTTCTGGATTGGCTTTTCTTAATGTTTCCGCAATCGCTAAAAGCGGCGTGACTGAACCAGCTGTTCCACCACCCGTTAACAAAAATAATGGTTTTCTATTCTGTTGTCTCATATCTCTGTTAAATTATCTGGTAGTTGGGCTCTTCTAGAAATATTAACCAGTATACCTAAGCTAAATAGCCAAGACATGAGCGACGAACCACCATAACTAACCAAAGGCAAAGGCACCCCAGTCATTGGGAATAGATTGATTGTTCCACCTAGATTAATAATAACTTGAATTAACAGACCCGAAACTATACCACCGGCGAGTATTTGACCAAAGGCATCCGGAGCTGCTTTGGCTACCTGATAGCCACGATAAAAAATCGCATAGTATAGGCCAATAATAATTAAGGCAAACCACCAGCCCAATTCTTCAGCAATAACTGAAAAAATAAAATCATTTTGCACTTCTGGTAGATATAAATATTTTTGGCGACTTTCTCCAAGCCCTCTGCCCCAAAAACCACCCGAACCAATAGCAATCAAAGATTGATTAATCTGATAGCAACTTTTTTCCGGACTATACCCTGGCTTTAAAACACATAAAAAACGGTCTTTTTGGTAGCCTCCCTTTAGGAAAACATAGGCCGTCAGAGCGACCACCCCGATAGCCGCCAAAGTTAAAACGGTTTTCCAGCGACCACCACCCAAAAGATAAACTACCATGCTGGTAGCCATAATAATCAACAAAGTGCCCAAGTCTGGCTGGGCTAAAACCAGCACGCTAATAATACCTAAAACCACCCAAAAAGAAGTATTGAGGCGCTTTTTTTCTTCTGCGTGTTGACAAGCCAACATCTTGGCCATCACAGCTGACAAATAAATCAATAAAAATAACTTTACAAATTCTGCTGGCTGCAGGGAAAAGCCGAAGATATTTAACCAAGCTCTAGAGCCTGATTGCTCAACCGCCAGTGGAGTAAAAACTGCTAACAAAAAGCCAACTGAAACTATTAAAAATCCACCGCCCCACTTTTGCCATTTAGTATAATCAATCCGACTAAATACATAAAAACCAGCTAAACCGATAAAAGCTGAGACTAACTGTTTTTTTAACCAATAGTAAGTGTCACCAAAACGAGTATAGGCCACCACCGATGAAGAACTAGCTAAACAAAAAAGCCCAACAACAACCAAAACTATAATTGCTGACAACAAAAAACGATCGGCCGGCCTAGTTGGCAATTTAATCAATAGCTTATTTTTAACTGCCCGATTGTCAGTAAGGGCAGTCTTCTTTTTTATAACCAATGGATTAATCATTACATTGTATGATCAAGTAATAACAAGCAAACACCAATATCTCCACTAACCGCCGCAATCACCCAAAAACGCATCACAATCTTGGATTCTGACCAGCCCTTGGCTTCAAAATGATGATGAATCGGCGCTGACAAAAAAACCTTGCGGCCATGGCGTAATTTTTTAGAGGTTACCTGAATAATAACTGAAACGGTTTCCAAAACAAAAATAAAACCAATAAACGGCAATATTAACGCGGTATTAGTAAGCATGGCGATAACTCCAAGACAAATACCCATACTCATCGAACCAGTGTCTCCCATATAAAAACGAGCTGGGGTAATATTAAACCAGAGGAAAGCAAGCAAAGCCCCGCAGATTACTGCACAAAAAGCAGCTAAATCGTAACGACCAATCAAGAAAGTAATAGCGCCGTAAAGCATAAAACTCGAAAGCAGCGTCCCACCGGCTAATCCATCTAAACCATCCGTTTCATTAACTGAAAAAGCTGTACCAATAATCACAAAGATGAAAACTGGAATATACCACCAGCCCAAAGAAAAATTACCAAGAAATGGAATATGAAAAACATCCCAATCAAGCTTAAAGTAAAACCATAAAGCACCAACCAAAGCAATTAGTGCGTAAATCAGAAACCTAACCTTAACGCTTAAGCCACCACCACCTTTAATACCTTTACCGCGAACATCCAACCAATCATCAAAAAGGCCAACCAAAGCCGAAGCTACTAATATTCCTAAAGGCAAATAAGTTTGGCTGCGGCTCAAAAAGTTCATTTGACTAATCCAAGTATCCGGCCAAATTTTAGCTGCGAGTGATAAGCCTAGAGCGAACAATAAGGTTGTCACCCAAATCAAAACCCCGCCCATGGTTGGTGTACCGCTCTTGGCAGCATGAAGCTGTGAAAAAATTGGAGTATCACCACTATTGCGGATAGTTTTACCAAGTTTATGGCGATAAAGAAAATTGGTTAAGAGTGGCGTCCAAGCCATAGTAAAAATAAAGGCTCCGGCCGACAAAAGCAGTACTCTGATAATATAAAAGTCCAACATAAAAACCACTTTAACGAAAATTAATTAATAATAAACCACTCAAGGCTAAATTGATAAAAACTAAAACCGCCAAACTACCGCCTAAAACAGTCATTTTTAATTGTCGGTTGGCATTGTATTGAATTGGCAAAATAAAACTATTAAGCAATACGGCAATTGTCGCCCCAATTGGCAGCCAGTAAATTGATCCAGCTGATCCAATCAAATCTATTCCAAAATGAATATTATAATGCAAAATCAAAAGACCATCCCCGCCAAGCCTAGCCATAGCGATTGTCTGTAGCCAAGCAATAATTAAAAGTATCGAATTGGTTATCATTAACCAACGACCAAAATTGTTGCGCCAAATCTCAAGCCAAGCTGCCTGCCACGCTTTGGTGGCAAGATAAATAAAATTTAGTATCCTAGAGAAAAATAATTTCATATTAGGCTTTTAAGTCTGGCACCCAGCTTCTTAAACGAGCAACAATTTTAGGCATTTTCTCAATTACATAATCAATCTCCTGAGCCGTAGTTTCTCTGCCTAGAGTAAAACGAACACTATAGTGAGCTGTCTCTTGGCTAATTCCCATAGCTAATAAAGTGCTTGAAGCATCAAGACTACCAGAAGCACAAGCCGAACCAGTTGAGACAGCAATTCCCGCTAAATCCAAAGCCAGTAGCAAAGCCTCGCCCTCAGCTAACATTACTGAAAAATGAGCATGACTTGGGGTTGCTTGATCAACTTTTGTATTCAATACAATATCAGGGATGTGTTTTTCCAAGCCCTTGATGAGTCGATTTCGTAATGAACTAATCTTTTTAAAGTCTAAAGCTTGTCTATGGCTAACCAACTCTAAGGCTTTAGCTAGACCAATAATACCGGGAACATTTAGAGTTCCACTGCGACGATTGAGCTCTTGATGCCCACCAAGCTGTATAGCCAAAAGCGGTGTACCAGATTTAACATAGAGTCCACCAATCCCTTTTGGTCCATAAATCTTATGGCCGGAAAAACTCAATAAATCACAGTTTAAATAACTAGACCGACAATCAAAATAATTAACCGCCTGAGTAGCATCAGTGTGAAAATAAATGCGTTGCGGCTTGTTCTCTGATTTACCACCATGTTTACGCCATTCTTCTTGTCTTGATCTATTTATTTTCTTTATTAACTGACCAATTTCTCTAATCGGCTGACTAATACCGATTTCACTATTAACATAGGCAACCGTAACTAAAACAGTATTATCTTTTATTAATTTCTTAACATCTTGCGGATCGACTAGACCATTTTTATCAACTGGCAGCCAATCAACCTCAAGACCTTCCTTGGCTAGCTGCAAACATGGCTGTCTAACAGCTTCATGCTCAACACTAGAAACAATAATATGTGGTTTTAACTTTGGCGACTGTTTTAAAACTGCCTTAATAACTCCATTAACAGCTAAATTGTCTGACTCGGTCGCGCCAGAGGTAAAAATTATTTCTTTTGAATCAGCGGCAAAAAAATCAGCCACTGTTTTTCTAGCTTCTATTACTGATCTTAAAGCTTTTTGACCAAAGCTATGTAGTGATGCCGGATTGCCAAAATTATCTGACCAATACGGCTGCATCGCTTTGATTACGCGAGGATCTACCGGGGTAGTAGCGCTGTAATCCAAATAAACTTTCATAGATTAAATAGCTTGAACTTCTTTAATTTCTGAAAAATGACCTTTTAACTCGGCTTCAATGCCCTCTTTTAGGGTGTATTCCATCATTGGACAATGGGCACAGTGTCCTTGTAATTCAACTTGTAGCACACCTGATTCTTCATTAAAACCAACTAAACGAATATCACCACCATCCATTTGTAGACTTGGGCGAACTTCTTTTTCAATAATCTTTTCCAAATCCTCACCCCAACTCAAATTTTTAATATCTTGCATAAAAATTAAATTTAAATTATTTATTTTGACGATAATTATCAATCGCCAATCTTAAAGCGTCAATGCCAAGCATTGAGCAATGAACCTTTGGTGCTGGCAAACCACCTAAATCATCAACTACTTGATCTTTAGTAATCTCA
>DAOQAO010000053.1:0-4887 GCA_035354095.1 bacterium
GTAGCGTCAACATGAAAGAATTCATCAGCATGCTTAGTCGAAGCACCAACTAAACCAAAGTCAACACCACGATAATAATGATATAGAACATAAGTACGAGCAGCAGTGGCCATTACTTTATGAAATTCAACCGGTGAAGCATTACTAGTTTCAGCCATACCTTTTAAATAGCTATCAACTGGCAATTCATTAATCCACCACACTTTATTAGTTTTAGGAGTATAACGATATTCTAAAACATTACGAAACTTATTATCATTTAAATTAGCATTCCAATTTGGATTATTACGATAATCAGGCAACTGAAAAATACCATCATTACCAGACTGACTAACAAATCTTAAATAATCTTTAGTTTGGTAAACTTTACCATTAACATCAGCGGTATATTGTTGATTATCTTTAGAATAATTAACACTGACCAAAGTACCGGCAGCAATATTGGCTACTAGCATATTACTAGCAGCATAAAGATTGAAAGCTTTATCGCTAGTGATTTTCTGAGTACTAGTACTATCAAATAAACCAACACGAATAAGTGGCTGTTTATCTAATTTTTTAGAGAAATTAGTAATACCTGAACCAGCCTGGCTTTCATCATTACTAGTCTGACACTTAGGTGATACTGCTCTTTCAGAAGCTGACAGAGCAATACAATAAGTATTATTGTCTTGGTTAGTTGAAGTAGCCACAGCTACAACAACAGTTGTCTGAGTAATAGCAGCTAAACGAGATTTTTCAGCAGCAATTGCTTTAGTTGATGGCTTAGTTAAAGAAACACCAGCGACATACTGACCTTTTACCACTTGAACTTTTTCACCTAATTTATTATAAGCGGTAATATATTGAATCTTGGTGCTAGGGGTACTGACAGTTTTAACATTGGTTGTAGCAACAGTCTTAACATTTTCAGTTACAACCGCCTTGGTTACTTGGTTAGCATCAATAAAAACACGAGCTAAACTACCTTTAATTGGCTGTTCACCAGTCACTAACTGAAAATTTTCTTGAATAACGCCTATGTATTTAGCTTCAGGACCACTAATCTTAAAAGATAAAATAATCTTTTCACCAGGTTTAACATTCTTAGGCAAAGTCATGACCTGAAAAGCTTTCAACCAAGTACGGTGATAAACCTTAGAAATAGTTTTTAAAAAAGGACCGGTTTCTAAAGTAGTTTTACTGGCGGCCCAAGTAGTCTGACCCTTGTTAATAAAAGTTAAGCTGACCGTTGTTTCTTGGTCAGCTTTCATAATTAAATTAGTAGTATAAGGTTGTGCCTCTCCGGCGGCGACTGGTTCGGCGGCCTGAGCCACTGGCGCGGCTAAAAGAGTAACCAAATCGCGAGCATCGGCTTCAAAACGCCAAGTGCTAAGTAATTGAGCAAAAAAGATAGCGATTAAAAAAACGATAGCCAAATTAAGAACCGCCGCTAGGCTGGTGCTTTTCTTAGCCACCGCTTTTTTATGAGAGAGATGATAATTTAAATAGTTAGCGTGGAGGTCAGTTTGATTATACATATTTTTTGTTTTTGTTTTTTGTTTTTTTGAGTTGATTGGGTTGGAGTTATCCACAATCAACTGACATCAGTATAGCAAAAAAATCGAGTAAAGTCAAGATTCTTGTAGACTTATCTCAAAAAAAGAGTTGCCAATTTCAATTAAGCCTGTTAAACTAGATTCGATGTCTTAATTTCATTATTCAGGCAAATTTTTATTTCTAAAACTAAACCACTTATGCAGGTTAACACTAAGGAAAAAAAGACCGAGCTAGAACTAACCGTCGAATTATCAGTTGAAGAATTTCAACCTTATATTTTAGAAGGTGCCCGCCGAATCGCTAGCGAGATTAAAATCTCCGGTTTTCGCCAAGGCAAAGCTCCTTATGATTTAGTCAAAGCTAAAGTTGGCGAAATGACTATTTTAGAAGAAGCTGCTCGAGTAGCTGTCAACAAAACTATTGATGAAGCTTTAAAAGATGGTGCTAAAGACAAGCAAGTCGTTGGACAGCCAAAAGTTGATATCAGTAAACTTGCTCCAGGAAATCCTTTGGAATACAAGGTTGTTTTGACTTTGTTGCCAAAAACCAAAATTAGCAAATATAAGGATTTAAAGATTAAGCAAGAAGCTATCAAGATTCCTGAAGAACAAATCAAACGAACTCTAGAACAACTACAAGAAGCCAATAGCAAAAAAACTCCAAGCACTGATCCAATTGCTATGGGTGATTTAGTGATTGCTGATATCAATATTTCTGTTGAAAAGGTCCCCGTTGAAGGCGGACAAGGCAAGGGCGTTAATATTATCTTGGGCAAAGACTACTTAGTCCCTGGTTTTGATCAAAAATTAATCGGTGCCAAAGTTGGTGATGAATTAAAATTCCAAATCGACTACCCGGCTGACCATTATCAAAAAGCTTTAGCTGGTAAGCCGGTTGATTTTAAAGTTAAAATTACCGAAGTATCACATCGAAAATTGCCAGAGCTAAACGACACTCTAGCTAAAAGCTTTGGCTTTGAAAAAATTGAAGACTTGAAAAAAAATATTGCCGATAGTTTGTCTTTAGAAAAGAAACGCCAACTAGATAGCCAAGTTGAGGCTCAAATGTTTGAAGAATTAATCAAACATGCTGAAATTGAAGAAATTCCTGAAAATTTAATCAGCCGCGAGACCGAAGCCATGCTAGAAGAATTGCAAAACAATCTCAAGCAAAATGGCGGCAAACTTGAAGACTATCTTTCAAGTATCAATAAAACTCAAGAACAATTCGTTTTAGAAATCATGCCTCAAGCAGTTAAGCGAGTTAAAACTGCCTTAATCATCAATGAAGTGACTCTTCAGGAAAAGATAGCGGCTACCGAAGAAGAAATTGAACATGAACTTGGTCACCTAAAGGAACATTATAAAGATAACCAGGAAATTTTAAGCCGTCTTGCTAGCCCTAGCTATAAAGATTACTTAGCCAACGCTATTACCAATAATAAAACCATCAAGGCCTTAAGAGAGTGGAATATTTTACCAATAAAAGAAGAGGCTGCTAGTGATAAAAAGGATAGTAAAACTAAAGAAGCTAAGGAAAATAAAGAAGCCAAACCCAAGGCAGCCAAAAAATAATTTATGCCCGTATTGGCGGTCAACAAAAGAGCATATTACGATTACGAAATACTGGAAGAACTTGAAGCCGGCTTGGTTTTAGCCGGCTTTGAGGTCAAAGCCGCCAAAGCTGGACAAATAAGTTTAAAAGGTAGCCATGTTGTCTTTCGCTCCAATACTAACACTCAACCACAAGCCTATTTACTCAACGCTCATATTAGTCTTTATAAAAAAGCTGGAACAGTTGCCGACTACGATCCAACTCGCAGCCGACGCCTGCTTTTAAAGAGAAAACAGCTGAACTATCTTTTCGGCCGCGTATCCGCTGAGGGCTTGACAGTTGTGCCGCTCAAACTATATACTAAGGACAGTTTGCTAAAACTGGCCGTTGTTTTGGTTCGTGGAAAAAAGAAACATGACAAACGCCAATCAATTAAAGAGCGCGACTGGCAACGGAAGCGCCGAACTTTAACAAAGCAAGCAATCTAAAAGTTGGGGGATGCCGGGTTTCGCTCATGAGATTGCGGCAGCCATTCGGGCGAATAGGTGTGATTTCACCTAAAAAATCACCAATATAGATGCCAAAAACATCATGGCAAAAGCAGCTTTCAAGTTGTCTTTTGCACCAGTTGCCGCTTAAAACTGCCGCAACCATCGAGACTAGCAATGCCTAATAGCTAGCCCTCGGTGTCATCTTATTAGGCTATGGTCTGGAATTAATCCGCCTGTTTGAAACCAGGTCGAAAATTTGATCGGGCCGCTTTAATAATTTTTGTCTGGTTTCTCATTATTAAAGTGTAAACAAATCAGACTATTATTCGTAGAACGCTTGGATGTCCCTTGTGATACAGGGGTTCAACTCCCCTCATCTCCACACCCTGACTTTTAACTGATTTGCCGCGATGGCGGAACTGGTAGACGCATCGGACTTAAAATCCGACGATCTTAAAACATCGTGAGGGTTCGAGTCCCTCTCGCGGCACGTTTATTCAATTATAGATTGCGGGTATCGTATAATGGCTATTACATTACCTTGCCATGGTAGAGATACGGGTTCGATTCCCGTTACCCGCTCACAATTTCATTCTCCACTAAATATTATATATCAGCCATGAGGCGAACTTTTCGTAAACCGAAACCAAAAGAAGAAAAAAAATTCCGGGCTAATTATCAGATTACCTTGCCGGAAGTTTTTGTTATTGACGAAAATGGCAAATCTCTTGGTATGATGCCAACCGAGAAAGCTATTCATTTGGCTGAAGAAGCTGAGTTGGATTTAGTCGAAGTCAATCCTAATGGTAACCCTCCGGTAACCAAGATTCTCGACTATGGCCAATTCCGCTATCAAGTGGAAAAGAAAATGCAACAGCAAAAAGCTAAGCAGAAAAAAGTTGACATCAAAGAAGTTCGCCTATCCATTCGTATTGGCGACCATGATTTTAAGACTCGAATCGAACAAGGCAATAAATTCCTAATTAAAGGCAATAAGCTAAAAATTACCGTTGCTATCAAGGGTCGTGAAAAACAACACCCAGAGAAAGCTGAAGAAATGCTCAATCGTTATATGAGCGATTTGGAAGCATTAAATGGCGCACCTTTTGCCATTGAAGAGCCCTTGACAAGAATGAACGGAAGATTTAGTATAACAGTGGTAAATAAGAAATAACTGAGGTTATTTAAATTTTTGTCTGAAATTAGGTGTAAAAAACCTATTTTTATTATTCTAAAATATGCCGAAACTAAAGACTTATCAGGCAGCTGCAAAACGGGTGTCCCTGACTAAAACTGGTAAAAT
>DAOQAO010000054.1:0-4818 GCA_035354095.1 bacterium
ATTAGGTGTAAAAAACCTATTTTTATTATTCTAAAATATGCCGAAACTAAAGACCTATCAGGCAGCTGCAAAACGGGTGTCCCTGACCAAAACTGGAAAGATCCGTCGTCGTAAAGCCGGCCAAGATCATTTTAATGCCCGAGAAGATGGCAAAACCGGTCGCACCAAGCGCCGTGATTTGACTATCGCTCCAGCTGATAAAAAAAATATCAAGAATCTTTTGCCTTACTGTTAAGCAGAAATTCCTAATCTACTACTATGACCAGAGTTAAAAGAGGAACCATCCATGTAAAAAGACGCACCAACCTTCTTGCTAAAGTTAAGGGTTTTAAATGGGGCCGCAAAAATCTAATCAAATTAGCTAAACCAGCTGCTATCCATGCCGGTGTCAACGCTTATCGCGATCGCCGCAAGAAGAAAGCTGATTTTCGTGCTCTTTGGCACATCAGAATTGGTGCTTTTGCCAAACAACATGATTTATCTTATTCTCGCTTGATTGATTTGCTCAAGAAAGCTAACATAAGCTTAGATCGCAAGAGCCTAGCCGATTTGGCTGCCAATCACCCTGAAGTTTTAGTTAAGGTTATTGAACAAGCCCGATCATAAACTAAAGATATGAAGTGGTTAACCATTGGACAAATCGTCGTTTCTTTACTAGTAATCCTTATTATTCTAATGCAGAATCGCGGAGCTGGCATGTCTGGCTTATTTGGCGGTAGCGGTGATATTTATCGCACTAAAAGAGGAATTGAAAAAGTCCTTTTCCAAGCCACAATCGTTTTACTGCTTATTTTCCTTGGCACTTCAGTTGCTAGCTTGATTATTAACAAATAATTTTGCAATATGAATTCAGATAAAATCAATAAAGTCCGAATCATTGAAAAAATTTCCGAAAAAGTTGGAACTAACAAACGACAGATTGAACAAGTTATCGATACCCTGCTTGATACTATTACCGGAGAATTGAAGTCTGGTAAAACTGTTACTTTAGTTGGCTTTGGTAGCTTCATTCCAAAAAAGCGCCATGCCCGCGGTGGTGTTAATCCTCAAAAACCAGAAGAACGCATCAAAATTCCTGAAGTTATTGTTGCTAAATTTAAAACCGGTAAAGCTTTGAAAGACGCTTTAAAAAGCCGCTAGTTGTTTAAAATATTCAGAATAATCCGATTTAGCTCCCGTGGTGAAATGGATATCACGCTTGGCTTCGGACCAAGTATTTTGGGTTCGAATCCTGACGGGAGCACTGATGATGGCGAGGCTGGGTAGCTCAGTTGGTTAGAGCGTGGCACTCATAACGCCAAGGTCGTGGGTTCAATTCCCACCTCAGCCACCATAAGACAATAAAATACGCGCCCATAGCTCAGCTGGTAGAGCAGTTGCCTCTTAAGCAAACGGTCGCAGGTTCGAGCCCTGCTGGGCGTACTGAAAAACAACCTCCCTATGGGAGGTTGTTTTTATTAGCCATTTTCAAAAGTGGCTGTTATACTTATTTTATGGAAACAAATATTACTACAACCGAGAATAGTGGTTTTTTATTATTAGATAAACCAAGTGGACCAACCTCTCATGACATGGTCTACCGATTGCGTCGGATTACTGGCATTAAAAAAATCGGTCATGCCGGCACTCTCGATCCTCTGGCTTCGGGTCTTTTAATTATGGCGATTAGTCGAACGGCTACCAAACAGATTGATAGCCTCGCCAAACAAACTAAAACCTATGAAGCCATCTTTCAGCTTGGCGGAATAAGCGATACCGAAGACCGACTAGGTAAAATTGAAGAAACTAAAAATTGCCAAATACCAACCATTAAAGATTTACAAACGGCTTTAACTAGTTTTTTAGGTGAGCAAGAGCAGATTCCACCGATGTATAGCGCTAAAAAAATTGCCGGTAAAAAACTATATGAACTAGCTAGAAAAGGCCAAATTGTCGAACGACAACCCAGTCAAATTACGATTTACAATATAGATTTGATTGACTACACTTGGCCACAAGTAAAATTAACCATCAATTGCTCAGCTGGCACCTATATCCGCTCGATTGCTCGCGATTTAGGCCAAAAACTTGGCTGTGGCGCTTATCTAGCCGAACTAAGGCGAACAGCCATTGGTGACTATTTAGTAACTAAAGCGATCAACCCGGATGAGCTGACCGCTGAAAATTGGACTGAATTTTTAATTAGCTAAAACTATTCGACTGTTACTGATTTTGCTAGATTTCTTGGTCGATCCACATCGATCCCTTTTTGATCAGCAATATAATAGGCCAAAAGCTGCAATGGAATAACATTAATAATTGGTGATAGTAAAACATTAACTACTGGCACTTTGATTAAATAATCCGCCATCTCAGCAATGTATTCATAATCTTGATCAACAATAGTAATGACTTTACCGCCACGAGCCTTAATTTCTTGAATATTACTAATAATCTTCTCACTCAGGTCATTTTTAGTGGCTAGAAAAACTACTGGCATATTTTCATCAACCAAAGCAATTGGCCCATGCTTAATCTCAGCGGCCGGATAGCCTTCAGCGTGAATATAAGATATTTCTTTTAGTTTTAAAGCGCCTTCAAGAGCTACTGGGAAATCAAGGCCGCGACCTAAATAGAGAAAATGATCAGTGTGACTAAACTGACTAGCTAAATCGCCCAATTGCTCACTAGTCTTTAGGGCTTCGGCTACAATTTGGGGTAGTTGCTCCAAATCGTCTAATAAATCCAAATCGAGTGGCTGACCAGCTACTTGCCTTAGATACAGAGCTAGCAAAATCAAAGCTGTTACTTGAGCGGTAAACGCCTTGGTGCTAGCTACACCAATTTCTGGCCCAGCATGCAAATAAATACCAGAATCGACTTCTCTAGTCATGGTCGAACCAACAACATTAACAATGGCCATAGTTTGAGCTCCTTGATGCTTGGCTTCACGCAAAGCAGCCAAAGTGTCAGCTGTTTCACCAGATTGAGAAATAGCGATAAACAAATCATTTTCACTAATCAATGGCTGACGATAACGAAATTCAGAAGCGTAATCAACTTCAACTGGTATTCGAACAATATTTTCGAGTAGATACTTAGCAATCAAAGCCGAATGCCAGCTAGTGCCACAGGCCGCTAAAATAATCCGCCTCACTTTAGTAAAATCAATATTAACAGTTAGTTTTATCTGCCCAGACTTGATACGACCAGCCAAAACATTGGTTAAACTTTGTGGCTGTTCAAAAATTTCTTTAAGCATAAAATGCTTAAAACCATTTTTCTCAATCTGTTCCACATTGATTTTGACCTCTTCAATCTGACGATCAAGTGGCTTACCAGCCAAGTCCTGGATTCGACAACCATGTTCATCAATAATTGCTAGGTCGTTATCTTTTAAATAAATAACATTTTTAGTGTGCTTAAGAATGGCCGGAATATCAGAAGCAATTAAGGTTTCCCCATCACCAACACCAATAATCAAGGGCGAACTTTGCCGTACTGCTACTAGTTTACGCTCTTTAACACTCATAGCTACCAAACCATAAGACCCTTCTACCAAAGCCAAAGCTTTAACCACCGCCTCTTCTAGCGAGCCCTGATAAAACTTTTCAATCAAATGAGCTAATACTTCCGAATCCGTTTCTGAAGTAAACTTGTGACCCTCAGTAATTAAAAACTCTTTGAGCGTCTGATAATTTTCAATAATACCGTTGTGAACTACAGCAATCTGGCCATGGCAATCACTATGCGGATGAGCGTTGATTTCACTCGGAGCTCCGTGAGTGGCCCATCTAGTATGGGCAATACCAATCGTGCCGTCAATTGAATTGCCATTTAAAGCTTGCTCCAATTGTGCAACTGGACCAACTCGCTTTTCAATCAAAAAGTTGGCATCATTTAAAATACAGAGTCCCGAACTATCATAACCGCGGTATTCCAATTTTTTAAGTCCATCAATTAAAATGGGCTTAGCTAAACTATGACCAAAATAACCGATAATTCCACACATATAAAATGTTTAATTGTTTAAAAAATCAGCTAATTTAATTGCGGCTTGCTGACGCATACTTATTTTATTTTTTTCCTCGGTTGTCATTTCAGCAAAAGTTTTATCATAACCATCTGGCCTAAAAATAGCATCCCAGCCAAAACCGTTACTACCGCGTGGCTCAACAATCTGACCATTAATAATTCCTTCAAAATAATGACACTCACCTAATTCATCAATATAGCCAATAACCGTTCGTGCTTCAGCAGTCAAATCACCACTTCTTTTTAATAATTCATAAATACCGACCGTACCTAAAGATTTTAAAAACCATTTAATCAGTGGACCAGGAAATCCATTTAAAGCTTTAAAATAAAGAGAAGTATCCTCAACAATAAAACAGCCGCCATGACTAGCTCTGGCAGCTTGTAACTTTTCATAAATAACCGCTTGTGGATCAAGTTCTTGAATTTCCGGCAAATCAAGCTCGAGTTGCTGAATAGCTGGAATAAATCGCTTCATCTTTGTGATTATGGTTGTTGATGGCGTTGAACGTAATACCGGTGCGGTCAGAAAGAGTCAACCAGGGGAGTGGTTTCAGGGATAATAAAACAGACCCGATGACATCGTTGCGTAATTCGTTGTTACGGGCATGTTTGATCTGCCAATAAGGGTTCGGATAATAGGCATTAAAATATCCGTCAAGGGCAGCAAAGGGATCATTTTCGATATCTTTATATCGGGTGATCGGCACATGTCCCGGAGTGTTCAGTACATTCCAATACACTGGACGGTCCTGGTTCATGTCACCTCCAGAAGTGCTGGTTTTAGTTTGGGTGAAGCTGAGG
>DAOQAO010000055.1:0-4766 GCA_035354095.1 bacterium
CAGACAAAGTTGTTTTAATAAATGATCGCAAAATAAATGTTTGATCACTTTTCATTAACAGATCAACCACAGAGAATAATGAATCAAGAGAATCTATTTTTACCACACCAACACCATGACTTCCACCAACTGCTTTAAGAATAATTGGAAATCCGCCGAGATGCTTTACATTTTTAACCAAAGTAGATCGATCAGCAGAAAGTGCAAAAATTGTTTTCGGAATAGGTATATTATTTTTTTGATGAATGATTGAAGCATAGATTACATTGTCAACATATGATTGAGCTCTTTGTAAAGATTTATAGAAAGTGACGCTTTTTGTATTAATTAGCAGTTGCTCAATGATACGGCCCTTTTCAGTGGTCGAACTTCTGTAGAGCAAGTGTTGTTCTTGAATAGGCACAGGGGTTGAAAAATCAAAAGTATCCTGATCAATCCTAAGATATTCTATACCCAGTTTAGAACAAGCTTTGCTAAGAAGTTCATGCTGAAGTTGGTTGCGTACGTTCGTGATATGAACAAATTTCATGATTGTGTTATTTTAGCTTTTTTGTCTCTAACGCCTGATTTCTAGCTCTTGAGACAGGCACCCACTTTTTAAACAATCAACCTTGTTGTTCTTTACTCATTAAAAACTCTCTGATTTTATTATTATTAACATCTCTGGGCTTGCTACCATCTGGTGGACCAACCAAACCCATTTCGTAAAGTTGATCTAAAATCCTGGCGGCGCGGGCATAACCGACTGATAAACGACGCTGAATAAGAGAAGACGAAGCTTTGTCCGCTGTCAAAAAAAGCCGCGCCGCCTCCATACATCTATCATCAATCTCTGAGCTACTGCCATCAGTTCCCAAACTCCCACCAGTGACTTTACTAGATTGGTACTTAGTGACAATTTCTTCTTCATAATGCGGCTTTTGGCCTTGAGATTTAAGAAATTGAGTTAAATTATTAGTTTCCTCAGCGCTAACAAAAGTACCTTGGACACGAATAGGTTTGGGTTTGTCGGGAGCTTGAAAGAGCATGTCGCCGCGACCCAATAATTTTTCAGCACCAGGGGTGTCTAAAATGACTCGACTGTCCGTCATTGAAGTAACATTAAAAGCAATGCGGGTGGGAATATTGGCTTTAATCAAACCAGTTAAAATGTCTACTGACGGCCGTTGCGTCGCTAAAACCAAATGGATGCCAATAGCGCGCGCCATTTGGGCAATGCGGGTAACACTCTCTTCCACTTCTGATGGCGCAAACAACATCACATCGGCCAATTCATCAATTACAATCACGATGTTAGGCATGGTAGCCAATCCAGCCAGCTCGTTGTAATCATTGATATTTTTCACGCCAACTTCTTGCAACATCTTGTAACGCTTGTCCATCATCTGACAAGCCCATTTAAGCGCAGACACAACTTTATTAGGTTCAACAATCACTGGAGTTAAAAGGTGTGGAATATCATTGTAACCAGTCAATTCAACCCGTTTAGGATCAACTAAAATAAATTTTACTTCCTCTGGAGTAGCTCTAAACAAAATTGAACATATAAAAGAATTAATACAAACAGATTTGCCGGACCCAGTTGAACCAGCAATTAATAAATGTGGCATTGAAGAAATATCCACAATCGACGGATTACCTGATACATCAATCCCAAGAGCGACGGCCAATTTTGATTTGTGCTTTTTCATCGCTGGCGCAGACAGCATAGTTTTTAAAGTTACATATTCAGCACTGCGATTTGGCACTTCCACGCCAACCAAATTACGGCCAGGAATTGGCGCCTCAATACGAATTTGGCCAGTTGGTGCAGAAAGTGCTAGGGCTAAATCAGTGGAAAGAGCGGTAATCTTTGATAAACGAGTTCCTTTAGTAATGTCTAAAGCATATTGAGTCACTGCTGGACCAGGGTTATACTCAACCACTTTCGCTTGAATACCAAATGAATCTAGAGTATTTTCAATAATTGTGGCGTTGCCCTTAACGTCCCCACGATCAGCCTTACCGCCAGATTTTTGTGAAAGCAGAGAGAGAGGTGGATACTCCCAAACCATTGGCGCAGAGGCGGCATTCAGAGCTTCCTGATTGTCCAGACTGGTGGCAGCGCCAGTTTGCTTTTTAATTTCATCTTCAATGATAGCTTTAGCGCTAGTGTTATCTTGTTCAATTTCGTTGTTAAATGAAGCACCTTTTTGCAAATTGGCTTTTTTACCCAAACCAAAACTAGGAATAAAAAAACCTTTAGCTTTTTTAATTTCTTTTTCCGTTACTTGATCAGCAAAAATATCTTTAGCAGACTTCGGTTCCTTGTTTTTTCTTTTAAAAGGTTTAGCTAGACCGGCAGCTAATTCTAGAAGAGAAGATTGAGACAAAATTAAAAAACCAGCAAGCAAAACAGCAACAAAAAAAGCGTATGAACCAGGAGCGGTAAATAATTTAGCAAAATTGATAAAAAGACTTTGCCCAATTTCACCACTTTGAGCCAAGCCCATTGTGCCTAGCATCAATAAAATTGTGCCTAGCAAAATGGTCGGTTTAGACCAAGCGTGCTTGCTACGTAACATCACTAAACCAGCGGCAAAAAAAACAAAGGGCAAAAAAAGCATTGCTACACCAAAATTAGCAGTCAAAAGATCATTGATAAAAACCAGTAACTGACCTTTCCCAGTG
Organism: bacterium; assembly: GCA_035354095.1. Classification (GTDB taxonomy): domain Bacteria; phylum Patescibacteriota; class Patescibacteriia; order Patescibacteriales; family Patescibacteriaceae; genus UBA1359. Next base: position 2,671 of record DAOQAO010000055.1, read on the forward strand.
AAAGAAATGAAAACCAAAATACCAAGCAACATTAAAAAAACCGCCACAACAGAGTAGCTAGTGTCCGTCCTCATTTTGAGGCGGATTGCTTTACGTTTTTTTCTTCTACTTTTTTTAAACTTAGCCATAATAAAGCCTTATTAAAGACTTTGTTTGTAACATTATAGGATATAACACAAAACACCAATACAAGTCAAGTACCTTTTAATTGTTTAGTTTGATAAAACCAACAACTTTAGTCAAATACGACTACATTTAAAGTGCATAAGCTGCAGCTTCTATTTAAGAGGAAAATTGTTCGGCTTGCAAGAGATAACTATAATTCCACAATAACTGGCACTATCATTGGTTCTCTCTTAATGACTTTATAAAGTTTCTTGGCCAGTTTACGTTCAATTTTTTTCTTGAGGTCATCGTCTGTTATTGTTTGCGCTTCGACCTCAATAATTTCAGCGGTTTTCTCTTTAATAAAAGCAATCACTTCATCGGCTTCCTTCATAAACACAAAACCTCTGGAAACTACTTTCATTTTTGCTAAATCGAAAGTGCCCGCAATCTTGGGAATTACTAAAACGATGATTCCTGCTTTGGATAGGGAAAGTCGATCAGATAAAACAATCGGTCCAACATCACCAATACCTAAACCATCAACCGCTTTAGCATTCAGTAAAACTTTATCAATCACTTTGATACCATTGTTATCAATTCCCAATACTTCGCCAGACTTGGGTAGTAGAACGTGTTGATTATCATAACCTGCCGCGTTGGCCACAATTTTTCTAAAAATGGCACGGTGACGGTCAGCACCACCAATTGGCATCAGATATTTGGCAGATAAAGTATCGACTAATTCTCTCTGTTCCACGCTGCTGGCGTGTCCAGAGCTGTGGATGTCTCTATTGATCTCTGGATAAACCACCTCGACGTTATTGGCAGACAATTCATCAATGGCAGCATAATAATTAATTTCATTACCAGGGATAATGTTTGCAGAAAAAATCACTTTATCTTGCGGAGTAATTTGAATAATAGGATGCTCGCCGTAAACGGCTCGCACCAAAGACGACCCCTCTTGTCCTTGGCTACCGGCAACGATAATACACAATTTATTATCGGCAATTTCAGCCAAGTGATTTTTGTCAGCTTGAATTCCATCAGGAAAATGCAGTTTGTTGAGGAGGGAAGCTGATGCAACGTTTTGCTCAACACTACGACCAACAAAAGCAACTTTGCGTCCTAATTTGGCGCAAGCATTCACTACTTGTTGAATACGATGAATATGCGAACTCATTAAAGTCACTAAAATCTTGCCTTTAACATTTGCCATTTCTTTTTCTAAGGCTGGCCCAACTGATGATTCAGATTTTGTCCAGACGTTCCTATCAACACGTAAAGAATCAACCAAAGCTAATAAAATACCTTGATCAGCCATTCTTTTTACTTCTGCCATGTCAGATAAAATACCATCTATTGGTGCTTTATCTAGTTTAAAGTCGCTCCCGTGGTAAATTTTGCCAACCGGAGTGTTAATGACAATGTGTTTAGTATCTGGCACTGAATGAGTCATAGCGATCAATTCAAAAGAAAAAAATTGACTTAATTTAATCATTTTTTTGTCTGGTACCACTTGAATTTCCCGATCAATTTTTTTATCCGATAAGCGATCTTGGGCAAAGCCAGCTGTCAAAGGTGAGGCATAGATGGGAAAGTTTGGTAAATCAGGCAATAAATAAGGTAAAGCCCCAATATGATCATCGTGTCCGTGACTTAGTAACATCGCCACAATTTTCGCTCCATTTTGCACTTGTTCTTGTAAATAACTAATATCTGGAATTAAGGTATCCACTCCAGGCATGTACATATCTGGAAAGCCAATTCCACAATCTACCAGTAAAATTTCTTTTTCGTACTGATATAAATACATATTTTGGGTAACAGAACTCATCCCACCCAAAGGTAAAAGTTTAAGTTTAGACATTATTCATTGTAAATTAGTTTTTATTCTTTGAGATTTCTTAAGCAAAGATATGTACTACTCATAGTCTAAGACATTATAAAAACTATTTACTCCTTTCTTTAATATTTTTTACAAATTA
>DAOQAO010000056.1:0-4746 GCA_035354095.1 bacterium
AGGAGTTACCGGAAGCTATTGCTGCTCAGTCTGATTTATTGGTTCCACCGCAATCTGAACTAGGCGATCTAAGTTGGCCTTGTTTTGCGGCGGCTAAAAAACTTGGCTTATCTCCAGTAGAATTAGCTAAAGATTTGGCAATTAAATTGACTGATTTAGCTTGGCCGGAAGTTAACACTTGGCAAGCGGCTGGGCCTTATTTAAATTGTTATTTTAATGGTCTAGAGATTGCTCCGACAGTTATTGATGAAATTAAAACTCAAGCTGAGAATTACGGTCGTTCAGCTATTGGTCAAGGCCAGAAGATTATGATTGAATATTCTAATGCTAATACGCATAAAGAATATCATGTTGGTCATTTGCGTAATTTATTTTTCGGTGATAGCGTTCAGCGGATTTTAAATTTTTGTGGTTACAAAGCGATTCCGGTTTCTTATCTTAATGATTTTGGCATTCATATTGCCAAGGTAATTTGGAAACTCAATCAATTGCCAGCGGATCAAGCGATTCCGGCTAATCGTGGTTTTTATCTGGGGCAAATTTATGTTGAAGCTAGTCAAGAATTAAAAGATAATCCAGATAGTCAGATTGAAGTTGGTGCTATTATGCAGCGCCTAGAAGCTAAGCTGGAGCCAGAATATAGCCGTTGGCAAGAAACTAGACAGTGGAGTGTTGATCAGTTTAATGATATTTACCGGGAATTAGACATTCATTTTGAACATACTTTTTTTGAAAGCGAATATTTAGACCAGGGCCGAGAAATTGTTGAACAAATGCTCAATGATGGTCGTCTAGAAAAAAGCCAAGGCGCAGTCATTGCTAATTTGGAACAAGAGAATCTGGGAGTGTTGCCAATTTTTCGTAGTGATGGAACTTCTCTTTATCCAGTGGCTGACCTACCTTTAGCCCAGGCAAAGTTTAATGATTATCAGCTCGATGAATCTTGGTATGTGATTGATGAGCGCCAAAGCCTCTACATTGAACAGTTGGCAGCGGTTTTAGGCCGACTTGGTATTAATAAGCCAATTCGCCATCTGTCTTATAGTTTTGTTAAACTGCCGAGTGGCATGATGTCGTCGCGCAACGGTACAGTTATTACTTATGAAGATTTAAAGGAACGGCTATTAAGTAAAGAAAGAGAGGAAATTAATCGTCGTCATACTGATTGGAGTGATAGTGAACAGGCTGGTATTGCTTGGCAAGTTGTCTCTGGAGCGTTAAAATTTGAAATGATTAAAGTCGGTGCCGACAAACCAATCACTTTTGATATTGAGCAGGCTTTAAGTTTTGAAGGCTTTACAGCTGCCTATATTCAATATGCTGCTGTTCGTTTGGCGGCTGTCATTCGCCAAGCCGATGGCATTGATCAATCTGGTGCTTTAACTCTAGGTGAACTGTTAGAAAAAAATCTACTTCTTAGGTTGGCCAGGTTTAATCAAGTTATTGAACTGTCAGCTCAGCAAACCGATCCGTCAGTTTTAGCTAAGTATTTATTTGAGTTAGCTCAGGCATTTAATGATTATTATCAGAAAGTTAGAATTATTGGTTCTGAGCAAACTGCTAGCCGTTTGCAATTAGCAATGGCGATTCGTCAAGTTTTAGTTAATGGTTTAAATCTTTTAGGGATTAATGCTCCCAAGGCAATGTAAATATATGTCACCAAATGAACTATTAGATCAGCTTAGTCAAGAATTAACTGTCGCCCAAGATGAGGCTAGTTTAGCTACGGTCTGGCAGAAATATTTTGGCAAGCAGGGTTTGATTAAAGAGCAAGTTAAAGCTTTAGCCCAATTGTCAATTGAAGAAAAAAGAGAAAAAGGCCCGATTTGGCAAGCAGCTCAAACCAAGGCTCAAGAGCAATATGACAGTCGCGCCAAAGAAATTGCAGCAATTGGCATGGAAGCAACTTGGCAGGCTGAAGCCGAAACCATTGGTCTTGCACCGGTTAAGCTTGGTCATCTTCATCCGATTACCGAGACTATTCGTCAGCTCAATCAGTTATTTGTCAAAATGGGCTATAGTGTCATGGAAGATCGAGAAATTGAAACTGATGAATTTTGTTTTCAGCGCTTAAATGTTCCAGCTGATCATCCAGCTCGTGATATGCAGGATACTTTTTATCTTCAGGAACCAAATATTTTACTAAGAACTCAGACTTCTTCAGTTGAATCTCGTCTTTTGGCTAATGCTAAACCGCCGTTTAAGGCTGTCTGTCCCGGAAGAGTTTATCGCAACGAAACTGTTAACAAGAGTAATCATTTCATCTTTCACCATTATCAAGGAGTAGTCGTGATGGAGAAGGTAAGTTTATCTGATCTATTTGGAACTTTTACTGCCTTGTTCCAAGAAGTTTATGGTCCAGATGTTAAAATTCGTTTCCGTAATAAATATTATCCAGAAGTTGAGCCAGGCGTTGGTCCAGATATGCAGTGTTTTAATTGTGGTGGAACTGGTTGCCCGGTTTGCAAAGGTGTTGGTTGGATTGAAATGGGTGGTGCCGGGATAATTCACCCTAAAGTTATGGCCATGGCTGGTCTTGATACTAGTCAATGGCAAGGCTTTGCCTTTGGTCTCGGGCTTGATCGCTGGGCCATGGCTCGCCATAATATTACAGATATCCGCACTTTGCTGGGCGGTAATTTAGGTTATAAACCATACGACCATGAAAATACTTTATAGTCAGATTAAACAATTGGTACCAGATTTGATTGCGACACCGACAGAAGTTGGTGAAGCTTTAACCATGACTGGCATTATGCAGGAGAGTTTGGATCAGGTTAACTACAATGGTCAGCCAGATACTTTGCTCGGCTTGGAGGTTCGTCAAAACCGAGCAGATTGTTTTTCAATTATCGGTATTGCTCGTGAAGTGGCGGCTTATTTTAATTTAGAGCTTAAATTGCCAGTGGCTAAGGAGTGGCAAGCAGCTGATTTGGTTTTACCGATTAGAGTTGAAACGACTGAAGTTCGTCGACTGAAAGCTGTTAAACTTAGTAATCCCAGTTCTTGGGAGTCACCGCAATGGTTGATTGATTATTTGGCCATGTATGATTTGAAAAGTATCAATTTATTGGTTGATCTTTCTAATTATGTCATGATTTTGACTGGTTATGCCTCTCATTTAATTGATTTAGCCCCAATTGATGGTGATATTGTCTGGTCAGTCAATGATCGTCCACTAGAAATTACTACTTTAGATGGTAGCCAAGTTAAATTAACTAGTGGGGAGTTGTTGATTGGTGATCGCCATAAGACAATTGCTTTAGCCGGTATTGTCGGCACTGATTATGCAGCAATTAGTCCAGCTACGACCAATTTTATTTTAGAAATGGCAGCCTATAATCCAAGTGTTGTCCGTAAAAATTCTCGTCAGCTGCATATTGTAACTGAGGCTAGTAATAAACTGGAAAAATATTTGAGTGTTAGTGAATTAGCTTATGCTTTTGACCTTTTGGTTAATTTATTAATTGAGCAAGCTGGCGTTCAGGTGGCTAGCAGTATTTTTGAATATTACCCCGAAGTTCCTGCAAGCACTGTAATTTCTTTTGACCCACAACTGGCTTCACAACTAGCTGGTGTTGAAATTACTCTAGCTGAAAGTCAACAGATTTTAGAGCAACTAGGCTTTATTATCGATACTCAAGCTTTACCTTGGTCAGTGACTGTGCCAGCTTGGCGCACTGACTTGGAAATGCCAGAAGATTTGGTTGAGGAAGTTGTTCGTCTTTATCGCTATGATCGAATTCCGGCCGTTTTACCAGCTCTTAAAGTAACAGCCGATATTACCAAGCCGTTAACCAAGCTTAAAGAAAAATGGCGTGATTATCTAACTGCTCGTGGCTGGGATGAAGTTTTATCTTGGACCATGGTTACTCATGATAATAATTTAGAAACTAATTATTTAGACTGGGAGATTGCTAGCGCCATTAATGCAATTAATGAAGACTATACTGATTTACGACAGACTGTCTTGGCTAGTCTAGTCAAACAATCGAGAGAATATTTTAAAAAGCAGGTGGCTGACTTGCAGATTTTTGAAATCGGTAAAGTTTTCGGTCAAAAAGATGGTGAATATTTAGAAGCCGAACATTTGGGCTGGCTTCAAGCTGGTGACAATCAGATAGTGGAAAATCTGCGTCAGACCGTGGCCGGTTTTCTAGCCTATAATGGCATTACCGAAATTACTTGGGATAAATTAGACAAAGTTCCGACCGTTGGTAACCCTTATGCAGTCTGGCAAATTAGTTTAGCGGGTCAGCCAATTGGTGCCTTGCTACAGTTAGTGGATAAATATAATGGTCAGACTATGGCAGCCGCTGAAATTGATGCTGACCAATTAGTTAAATATTTAACTACTGCTGGCCACTATGCACCAACTGTTGAATTGACACAAAAATTAGTTAGCCTTGATGCTAATTTAGAATTAGCTAGTCGTCAAGCCTTAGATAATGAGCTAGCTGAAATTAGAGCTAAAGTTGGTCGAGAAAGTTTATGGAGTTTAGCGGTAACTGATGAGTTTGCTCTGCCTAATGGCCAATATCGCTACACTGTTCGAGCTGTCTACAAAGAGCTTGATGATCAGTCAGCTAAAAAATTACATTTACAAGTTTTTGGCCTGAATTAATTGGCTTTTAGCTTGGTTGGTTTGACACTGTTTGGTTAAATATGCTATTATTTAGAATAATGTTAGGCACTTTAGCCTAAGTTTAATGTTAAAGAAAAAGTATGGAGCTTCATGACAAAGAG
>DAOQAO010000057.1:0-4530 GCA_035354095.1 bacterium
CAAGTTCTTGAATTTCCGGCAAATCAAGCTCGAGTTGCTGAATAGCTGGAATAATTGCTTTAACTTCAGTAAATTTTCCTGAATTACCAGTAATAAAATAAAGTTCCATAAATAACCTCAATTACTAATGTTTTCATTATAGCAAAAAAAACACCAAGCCGTTAAGCCTGGTGTTTTTCTAAGAAACAATGATTATTAGATCAATAAACCGATGATTAGCAAAGCGACAATATTTACAATCTTAATCATTGGGTTGATAGCTGGACCAGCTGTATCTTTATAAGGATCGCCAACTGTATCGCCAGTTACTGCAGCCTTGTGAGCATCAGAACCTTTGCCACCAAAATTACCTTCTTCGATATATTTCTTGGCATTATCCCAAGCTCCACCACCGGAAGTCATTGAAATAGCTACAAAAATTCCGGTAATAATCGCACCCATCAATAAACCGCCCAAAGCTGGAATACCGAAAATAAAGCCGACCAAAATTGGAGCTAAAACTGGAATCAAAGACGGAACAATCATTTCTCTAATAGCTGATTTGGTAACAATATCAACAGTGCGGCCATAATCTGGTTTTTCAGTATTGAGCATGATACCTGGCTTTTCTTTGAATTGGTCGCGAACATCTTCAACCACTGCTCCAGCTGCTTTACCAACCGCTTGCATTGATAGGGCACCGAAATAATAAGGTAGCAAACCACCAATAAACAAACCAATTAAAACATAAGGATCATTGATCAAAAATTGGGCACCATTGGATTTCTCAGCAAAATCAGCAAATAAAACAAGTGAAGCCAAAGCAGCTGAACCGATAGCATATCCCTTAGTAACCGCTTTAGTGGTATTACCAACGGCGTCTAAAGGATCAGTAATATTGCGAACATCATCACCAAGCTCAGCCATTTCAGCAATACCGCCGGCATTGTCAGTAATTGGACCATAAGCATCAATGGTAACGATAATTCCAGCCATTGATAACATCGCGACAGCCGCAACAGCAATACCGTATAAACCAGCCAAAAAATAAGCACCTAAAATAGAGATAGCAATAACAATTACTGGCAAAGCAGTTGATTTCATCGAAACCGCTAAACCAGCAATTACATTGGTACCATGACCAGTGCTTGAAGCAGCAGCAATCTGCTTAACTGGAGCGTATTTTGTTGAAGTAAAATATTCAGTAATAACAACCAAGGCAGCAGTAACAGCTAAACCAATCAAGGAAGCTAAATAAATATTCATGGTACTAAATTTACCATTGTCTTTCATGATCCAATTAATCATTGGATAGAAAGCAACCGCTGAAATCACGCCAGAAGCAATCAAGCCCTTGTACAAGGCCATCATGATATTTTGTGATTTACCAAGACGGATAAAATAGATACCAATAATTGAAGCAATAATTGAAATAGCACCTAGTAGTAATGGGAAGATAACAAACAAGTCGTTAGCTTTACCAAAAGTTAAAGCACCCAACATCATGGCAGCAATTGAAGTTACAGCATAAGTTTCAAACAAGTCAGCAGCCATACCAGCACAATCACCAACATTATCGCCTACATTATCAGCAATTACAGCTGGGTTACGAGGATCATCCTCAGGAATACCGGCTTCAACTTTACCAACTAAATCAGCTCCGACATCAGCTGCCTTGGTAAAAATACCGCCGCCTAAACGAGCAAAAATAGAAATAAGTGATCCACCAAAACCAAAACCAATCAAGGCATGGATATCTTTAGTAATCAAATAAAAACCGGATGTACCTAATAAAGCTAAGCCAACCACTAGCATACCAGTGATACTGCCACCTTTAACAGCTACGGACAGGGCTTTTTTCATACCAGATTTGGCAGCTTCAGTAGTGGTGACATTAGCACGAACTGAAATATTCATGCCGATGTAACCAGCAAGAGCTGATAACACTGCACCAATAATGAAAGCGATAGCTGTTGGCCAACCTAAATTTGGCACGAAACCAATAATGACAAACATCGGAATTGCCACCATAAAAACGGTGCGGTACTGGCGATTCAAAAAAGCCTTAGCACCAGCCTGAATTGCTTGGGCAATGGCTTGCATTTTGTCATTACCACGAGGCAATTTCAGAATTGACCGAATTGAAATAGCGCCGTAAAGAATAGCTAGGAGGGCGCTACCAATGATCAGGATTGAAGTGATTTCCATAATCAGTAGTTAAAAGATTAAATAATAAAGATAAAACCAGCACCAAACGGAGCTGTTATGAATAATATAATAGCAAAATATAGGGAAAAAGCAAATCTGCCAGCTAGATTAAATAAAGCTAGATTTTTTCAATAATTTCTCTAGCCTCATCAACACTCTGCCAACATGTCTTTAAAAACTGATCAAAAGCATCATTGCTGGCTAAATGTTTTTTATATAAATCTTCAAAATAACTAATCAACTTTTTACCAAAAATCTCAATGTCCTGAAATTCCTTATAACCAGGAGAATAAACATTAACTATTTTTTGTATTTCTGGATGATAATTGAGCACAATTGGAGCTATGATTTCGCTTAATTTCCAAACTAAATAAGGAGAGTCCATCTCTTTTCTGGTAGTTTCAGGAAAAACCTCTAGCCATTTTTTAAAATAAAGAAAGTGAAGAATTTCGTGAGTTGCTACCTTTTTTAAATATTCTGGCCGATTATAATTGACAGCAAAAGACCAATTATCCAAATAACGAGGACAAATCGGACTTATTGAAACATAGGCCTTGATAACCTCAATGTCGCTTGGATAATTAGTTTCAAAATGCTCAGATAAAATTTGTAAATACTTATCACCAACCTCATCCCATTCTTTTTGGAAAGTAACCTGAGCGGCTAAAATTGACTCTTCATTTTCTTTAATATACTTTTTGGCATATTCAAGGCAAGTTTCCTGAAAAGCATCTTTATCATCAAGATTAATCTGAGCTAACATTTGTTTTAACTCTGGATGATGCTTGTAGATTCGTTCACTCCAATCCCAACCAGTTGGTCTCTGGTGGCAAAAATTAAACAAGATCTTTGCTTCTCGCTCCACTTCCGGACAAACAAATTTTACTTTGGGTAAATGGTTCATAGTTATAATAAATTTAATTGTCGATATAATTCATAAGCCATAGCTGAAACGGCAACTGGTAAAGTTAAAAAGTCTACTTTACTCTTATCCATGGGTAATGCCACTATTTCATCTAACATTTCTTGTTTTTCCATAGTTAGGCCTGACGCTTCGGTACCAAAAACAATTACAACATCCTTATCTTTAGGTAGTTCAACATTATAGAAAATTTTATCAGAATTTCCAGAGGTGCCAATTAAATATTTACCTTTTAGATGTAAGTCGCTAACTGCTTCCTCAAAACTATTGTAATGAATCGCTTCAAAGCCATCTTTAATGTTCCACGACTTCACCTTGGTGGTCACTTTAGGAATATTAAAAGATAATGAATTCTTGCCAGAAGTATAGACGGTCGCGTTAATTGATTGAGCAATCTGAACAATATGCGCCATATCATATGGCGAACGGATAGTGTCAAATAGCAACTCGACTTTTCTCATTTTATAAAAGTTTATTAACAACTATTCTAAATATTTAATAATAAACTTTTCTATATATTTCACGATTTCTTCTTTAGCTTCAGCTGGGCTTTGAGCTACCCAGACAGCAGTATTATAAAAAGTTTGTATATCAACCTCTAGCCAGCGATTATTCAGATGTAAAAAAACTAGCAAAGTGGTCATAGCCAGTCTTTTGTTGCCATTTTGAAAGGGATGATTTTTAATTAGTAAATAAAAAAGTATTGCAGCTTTTCCAGGCAGTCCTCGATATAAATATTTCTTATTAAATTTTTGAAAAGGTGTTATAACACAGCTTTCTAAAACATTAGGGAAGCGCGTTTCAAATTCTGGAATAGGCTCATCCCAATCCATAGTGCCCACGGCTAAGTGGTGGGCTATCAATTTAATCTTTTCTAAAGTTATTGGAACTATGCTGCGCATATTATTCTTTGCCCAATAATTTTAATACTTCACCATATTCGTTGATTACTTTTTTTACTCCTTTTTTTATTTCCTGTTTTGTTTTTTCAGAAATTTTTTGCTGCAAACATTCTTTTTTAGAAATAACATAGTTTCGCCCAACTTTTATAGCCTTAACCTGACCATTATTAATTTTTTTAATAACCGCCTGCCGGCTAATTTGTAATATTTTAGCCAATTCACTGACACTGATATATTCTTTTTCCATATAATCTTAGTTGTTTTTATTAGCAACCATAATATATTTTAGTTTACACATGACAACCGGCAATGTCAATGGTTGTCATTTTATAGTTTTAAAATGCCACAAAAAAAACAACCCCTAAGCAGAGATTGTTTTTAACTTTATGGGTGGCTACTGGGAGTTGAACCCAGACTAACGGGACCACAACCCGCTGTTCTACCGCTAAACTATAGCCACCATCATTATATTTTATATACCCTCATTGCTTGGCCAAGACTGATTTCTTGTTCCATAAT
>DAOQAO010000058.1:0-4393 GCA_035354095.1 bacterium
AGGATTTCTTATTATGACTCTTTAAGCATGGTGAGAAAAAATAATGATCTGGAGCAATGGATTAAGTTTTTCTTAAATGGTGTTATTGATACGGCGAATGATAGTATTAATACTTTTAGAGATATTATTGGTTTGCGTTTAAAGTATGAGGAAAAAATATTGAGTTTAGGTGTCCGGGCAAAGAGCGCACAAAAATTGGTTAACTATATGTTTTCACGGCCAATTGTAAGTTCGAAATCAGTTCAAAAAAACATTGAAATTAGTTTAAATACTTCTAATCGGCTCTTAAAGGCCCTAATCGATTTACAAATATTAAAAGAAGTTACTGGGTATTCCAGAAACCGGCTTTATGTTTTGCAGGATTATTTGAATTTGTTTAAAAAATAAAAAACTAATTAATTTTATTGCTCCCCAGAGCTAAATGTTGTATAGTGGAGTTAAGGTTTTTAAACCAATTTTTATGGTCGAGCGCGTTGCTAATATTGCCAGAAACACTTCTTATTTTACTTTAGCTTTAATTTTTCAAAAGGTCATTTCTTTGACCTATTTTACGCTTTACGCTAGAACTCTGGGCCCAGCTGATTTGGGAAAATATTATACTGCCATCTCTTTGACCAGTATTTTCTCAATTTTTATTGATGTTGGGCTAAGTAATGTTTTAACTAGAGAAATTGCTAAAGATAACGAAAAAGCTCATAACTGGTTGAGGTCGGCTTTGGCTATTAAATTGCCATTGTCACTAATAACTTCGCTAGCCGTGGTTTTATTGGTCAATATTTTACATTACCCAGAACTCACCAGACAATTGGTTTATTTGTCGATTATTTGCATGGTTTTGGACTCTTTTACTCTAACTTTTTTTGCTTGTTCGCGCGCTTTTCATAATCTAAAATTCGAAAGTCTATCGTCGATTGTTTTTCAATTGATTGTTTTACTGAGTAGTTTATTTATCTTGCATCAAGGCGGCGGAGTGCGTTGGCTAATGTTATCGCTTGTCGCAGCGAGTCTTTATAATTTTTTCTATTCACTTCTAATTCTTTGGCGCTACTGGAAAGTTAAGCCCTTACCGGCTTGGCATTGGCCGGAGCTCAAGACGATTTGGCTCTTGGCGGCCCCTTTTGCTGGTTATGCCATTGCTCAAAGAGCTTATACTTATCTTGATTCAGTTATGCTATCTCGGATAGCTGGCGATGTCGCCACTGGTATTTATCAGGTGCCGTTCAAGATTATCAATGCCTTACAGTTTTTACCAATGGCTTTTGTAGCTTCGCTTTATCCGGCTCTAAGTCTTTATTGGCACAACAATCGTTCTCAGCTTAGCGTTACTTTTACTAGAGCTATGCAATATTCAGCCATTATTTCTTTGCCAATTGCTATTGGTGGTTGGGTAACGGCTGATAAACTGGTGATGATTTTTAGTGATGGCTATACTGGTGCTGTCTGGCCGCTGCGTTTAGGTTTGGCTGCTTTGCCCTTCATGTTCTTAAGCTTTCCGATTGGTTCGCTCCTTAATGCCTGTGATCGTCAAAAACGCAATACTTACAACATGATTATCGTCCTTATTGCTAGTGTTGTGGCTAATCTATTTTTAATACCTCGTTACGGTGTTGTTGGTGCTAGTTTAACTGTGATGATAACCAATATTTTAATGGTTGCCTTGGGTATTGGGCAGATAAAAGCTATTCTTGGTCAGGCACCGAAATTACTAGGTGGTCTACTAAAAATTTTACTAGCCGCTGCTTTGATGGGTCTAGCGGTTTGGCAAACCAAATTTATTGATAATATTTTTGTTTTAGTTGCTTGGGGTGGTTTAATTTATCTTGCAGCTTTATTTTTAGTTAAAGCTTTGAGGTGGTCAGATGTTACTAGTATTATTAAATCTTTTCGCCGTAAGGCAGTTTAGCTTATGCGCTATCTTTTAGTTACACTAGAATATCCTCCTTTCCGCGGTGGTATTGCTCATTACTATGGCAATTTGGTCAAAGCTTGGCCAGAAAAAAATAGTCTTGCTGTTTTAGATAATAGTCAGGGTAGACTGCTTCGTCAGACTGGTCGTTGGCCGTGGAGGGTGTCTTTTAAGGCTATTTGGCAGGAAATTAAGCGCAGCCAAGCTGATTTTTTATTGATTGGTCAGATTTTACCACTCGGTACGGTTGCTTGGCTCATGTCTTATTTTTCCAAACCTTATGCTGTTTTTGTTCACGGTATGGACTGGACTATGGCTTTAAGCACGCCACGGAAAGCTTGGCTAGCTAAAAGAATTATTGGCCGAGCTCGAGCCGTGATTGCGGCCAATAGTTATGTGGCAGAACTAATAACCAAGGCCTGTCCTAAAGCTAAGGATAAATTAGTAGTTATTAATCCAGGACTTGAATCAGCTTCTAGCCCGGTTGTACCTAAAGAATTATTAGAACAACTAACTAAAAAATATCATTTGGAAAATAAGTCTCTAATTTTGACAGTTGGCCGCTTAGTTGAGCGCAAAGGAGCTGATAAAACACTTGAAGCTGTAGCTCAACTGCTGCCAGACTATCCAGATTTACGCTACGCCATAGTTGGTGTCGGTCCTTATTTAAGCAATTGTCAGGAGTTAGTCAAAAAATTATGGCTAGAAAAACAAGTTATTTTTGTTACTGATGCTGATGATTTGGAAAGAGCTGCTTGGTATCAGTTAGCGGATATTTTTATTATGCCGTCTCGGCAGATTGGTGATGATTTTGAAGGCTTTGGTATTGTCTATTTGGAAGCCAATCAAGCTGGTAAGCCTGTGATTGCAGGACTTAGTGGTGGTGTTAGCGATGCGGTTGAAGACCAAGTTAACGGTCTTATGGTTAATCCAGAATCAGTTTCAGATATTGTTAGTACGCTCGAAAAGCTTTTAGGTAATCCGGAGCTACGGGAACAATTGGGTCGTAATGGACAGAGACGGTTAGCTAATTTTTTATGGCCAGAGCAAGCTAGAAAACTAATGCAGTTTTTAAATAATCTTTTTAAATAACTATGATCTCAGTAATAATTCCGGTTTACAATCAAGCCGACAAAATTGGTATTTGCTTGGAAAGTTTACTTCAGCAAAATTACCGCGATTTAGAAATAATTATTGTTGATGATGGTTCAACCGATGGCGTAGATAAAGTTTTAGCTAGCTATGAACCAAGATTACAAGCAGCTAAATTACCTTATAAAATAATTGTCCAAGCTAACCAAGGATCCAATCCTGCGCGCAATCGTGGACTTGAGGCAGCAACGGGTGATTATTTGCTTTTTAGTGATGCTGATGTTAATTGGCGGCCAGATGCTTTAGAAAAATTGTTAAAAGCCTTAGAGACTAATCCCCAGGCTAGCTATTGTTATTCATCTTTCCGTTTTGGTTGGAAAAAATTTCATCTTTGGCCATTTGATGCTGAGAAACTACGCCGTCAACCTTATGTTCATACTTCAGCCTTGGTTCGCAAAGCTGATTTCCCGGGTTTTGATAATCAAATCAAGCGTTTGCAAGATTGGGATGTTTGGCTAACTATGCTTGAGAATGGCAAGATTGGTTTATTTTATGATGATTTCTTGTTTACAGTGGCTGGCGGTGGTCATATTAGTAGTTGGTTGCCAAGTTTTGCTTATAAGCTGATGCCATTTTTACCACGCGTTAAAAAATATAAGCAAGCCGAAGCAATTCTAAGGGCCAAGCACCATTTGTCACTTTATGAATAAACAATGGCTTTTAATTATTGGGATTATTGTTAGTTTAGTTGGTTGTTGTTTTGTTCTATTTAAAACTAAACCGTTATATCAATTTGATCACGAGCTTTTATTGCCAGATAGACAGCGAGCTCAAATATCGATTTTAAAAACTAGTAAGCAACAATATCAAGGCTTTAGTCATGAGGAAAAACCTTGTGATGACTGTGGGTTATTATTTGTTTGGTCAGAGCCAGCTCAACGAGCAATGGTGATGCGCAATATGAAGTTTTCGCTTGATTTTATTTGGCTTAATAATCGTCAAATTGTTCAATTAGATAAGATGGCGATGCCAGAAGGGGAGAAGCCTGTAAAAGAATACCAGTCTGAACAGGTGAGTGCTGTGCTAGAAATGCCAGCTGGTTTTATTGATCGCCACAATTTAGTTATTGGCCAATCACTTGATTGGCGTTAAGATTTAGCAAATGTTAGCAGCAATTAAAGAAAAAATCTCTTGGCCACTAGTTCGTCACTATTTGGAAGCGATTGTTGTTGTAGAAATTTTGTCATTTTTAGCCTATTTTTATCCAACCGTTGGCCATATTGCCGCAATTGTCGGTTGGCTGATAGTTTTAATTTTATCTTGGAAAGATTTAAGAACCGGCCTTTTAGTTTTACTAGTTGATTTGTTGATTGACTCCAAGGGTTATTTGCTTTT
>DAOQAO010000059.1:0-4273 GCA_035354095.1 bacterium
CAGTCGGAGAAGAAGGTGGCTTAGATTTGTCAGATATTTTAGCAGAGGCTTTGCAACGAGGAGCTATTCGTTGTCTAGCAGCCGTTTTAAAAGATAATTACGACAACCAATTAGCTAAGCGAAGCTTAGGATCGATACTGGCTAAAATTAATATCAACGAACCAGAGGATGAACGGTTAATGATTATTGGAGAAAGTTGGGCTAGCTATTGGGAAAGGTTATTGAATTTAACTTTTACTTATAGCGCTTTGGAAACAGTTAAATTGGCTAGTCATCGTTATGTTTCTGAGCCAGCTCAGCCAGCTAGATTTTTAAAGATTTTAGAAGCGGCCGCCAGGCAAGTGGCAACTACTAGTAAGAGGGTTGTTAATGAAGAAGCAGTGCGTGAATATGCTAGCCAAGCTTTTGGTGTGCCAATGAGACAAGTTGGTCAGCAGGAAAGTGAGATGTTGTTGAATATGGAGGCTACTATTCATGAAAGATTAATTGGTCAAGAAGAGGCAGTTGATATGGTTTCAGCTAGCTTAAGACGAGCTAGAGTTGAACTTCGCGATAGCAAAAAACCAATTGCTAATTTTTTATTTTTGGGACCAACTGGTGTTGGTAAAACTGAACTAGCCAAGACTTTGGCTCAAGTTTATTTTGGTGATGAAAATGCCATGATCCGCCTGGATATGAGCGAATATCAACAACCAGGTAGTGTTGATAAAATGATTGGTGGTAATGGCGAAAAGGGTTATTTGACCGAGGCAGTTCGTCAACGACCGTTTAGTTTAGTTTTACTAGATGAAATAGAAAAAGCTCATCCTGATATTTTAAATTTATTTTTGCAGGTTTTTGACGATGGTCGACTAACTGATAACCAGGGTAAAACGGTGGATTTTAGTAATGCTA
Organism: bacterium; assembly: GCA_035354095.1. Taxonomy (GTDB): domain Bacteria; phylum Patescibacteriota; class Patescibacteriia; order Patescibacteriales; family Patescibacteriaceae; genus UBA1359. Next base: position 895 of record DAOQAO010000059.1, read on the forward strand.
TTATTATTGCTACTTCTAATGCTGGCGCTAATTATATTCGTGAACAGGTGATAGCTGGAACTAGTCTAAATATTGTTCGTCAATCAGTTTTGGATAATGAACTCACCAAGGTGATGCGCCCGGAATTGATCAATCGTTTTGATGGTATTATTGTTTTTAGACCGCTCAATCTTGATGATATGAAATCAATTACCCGGTTGCAATTAAATAAGATTGGTCAGCAATTGTCTGATAAAAATATTTTCTTTCAAGTTGATGAACAAGGTTTAGCTAAGATAGCCGAAATGGGCTTTGATCCAGAATATGGTGCTAGACCACTAAAGAGATTACTGCAAGATACTATTAGTAACCAGTTGGCCGAAGCTCTTTTGGCTAAAAAATTAAAACGGCGTGATACCGTAATTATTGATGATAATGGACAGATGAAAATTGAGTCAGCCAGTGCCCTATAACCTCTTGCCAAGCCTTCTTATTTAGTATATAATTGGCTCTATATTTTGACGCAGAAGCTATTTTGCGTCTTTTAATCAGAGACAATCGTATAAATTATGAGTGAACAAATTATTTCTCGCGAAGGCTATCAGAAGCTAGTCGAAGAATTAGAAATGCTAAGTACTGAACGCCGTCGTGAAATCGCTGATCGTATTGAAAAGGCTAAGGAATTAGGCGATTTAAGCGAGAATGCCGAATATAGCGAAGCCAAAGAGGCTCAAGCTTTTAACGAAGGCAAAATCAATGAGCTGACCGGCCTACTTAAGAATTTAGTAGTAGTTGATGGGCAGACTAAGGGTAAAATTGGTATGGGCTCAAAAATAAAGATTAAAAACGGAGATATTGTTAAAGAATTTACTATTGTTAGCTTTAACGAAGCTGACCCGGTTAATGGCTTTATTTCTAATGAATCTCCACTTGGCCAGGCTTTTCTCGGCCATGCTGCTGGTGACAAAGTTAAAGTAAATACCCCGAAAGGTGAGACTGAATATGAAATTGTCGGTCTAGCTTAATTTTCAAAATCTCATATTTATTAGGGCTGTCCAATCGTCTAGTTGGGCAGCTCTTTTTTTGTTATAATTGAGACGAATTATTATTAGCTTTCTAATATGACAAAAAAACGAAGCGCTTCACCCAAGACAAAATACATTTTTGTAGTTGGCGGAGTCATGTCTGGAGTTGGTAAAGGAATAACTGCGGCCTCGATCGGCCGCATTTTAATTAACCGCGGCTTTAAAGTTAGTGCTATCAAGATTGATCCTTATATCAATGTTGATGCTGGCACAATGAACCCAATTGAACACGGCGAGGTTTTTGTAACTGAAGACGGTGACGAAACTGATCAAGACCTGGGTAATTACGAGCGTTTTTTAAATACCAATATTTATCGGGAAAATTACATGACTACCGGCCGTATTTATCAGTCAGTCATTGAAAGAGAGAGAAATCTTGGCTATGGAGGCAAATGTGTGCAGGTAATACCCCATATATCAATGGAAGTAGAAGATAGAATTAAGGCGGCCGCCAAGAAAACCGGAGCGGAGATTATGATTATTGAAATTGGTGGAACTGTTGGCGAATATGAAAATATGTTGTTTTTAGAGACAGCTAGAGTGATGAGATTGCAAGATCCAAAAAGTGTTTTATTTGTGATGGTCAGTTATTTACCAGTTCCTCATAAGATTGGTGAAATGAAAACTAAGCCAACTCAACACGCTGTCAGAGCTTTGAATTCAGCTGGCATTCAACCTGATTTCATCGTGGCTAGATCAGACACACCAATTGATGAACCGCGTCGTAAAAAGATTGCCTTTCATTGTAATATCCACAATGATGATGTTGTTGCAGCGCCAGATATTGATTCCATCTACGATGTTCCAGCTAATTTCGAGAAAAATCATTTGTCAACTAAAATATTAAAACATTTTGGTTTAAAATCTCGTAAAAATGATTCTGCTGCTTGGCAAAAGATGTCAGAGAAGGTTAAGGAAATAAAGAATGGTCAAAAGACAGTTAAAATAGGTATCGTCGGTAAATACTTTGCTTCTGGTGATTTTTGTTTGACTGATTCATATATCAGTGTGATTGAAGCCTTAAAGCATGCCGGGGTTGCCGCCAATTGCCGGCCGCAGTTAGAATGGCTGAGTGCTGAAGAAATTGAACAAAAAGGTGTTGGTTTACTAAAAGGGTATGATGGTATTGTTGTTCCCCAAGGATGGGGCAGTCGAGGCCATGAAGGTAAAATAAAGACGATTGAGTATTGCCGAGTCAATAAAATACCTTATTTTGGTTTGTGCTATGGTATGCAGATGGCAGTAATTGAATTCGCTAGAAATGTTTGCGGTTTAAAAGACGCTGATAGCCAAGAGGCCAATCCTAAAACCAAACATCCAGTTATTCATATTATGCCTGGACAAGCCGAATTGATAGCCAAAAGACAATATGGTGGAACGATTCGTTTGGGCGGTTGGCCCTGCCAATTGGTGCCAAAAACTCATTTGGCTAAAGCTTATAGTCAGAAATTTGGTTCAGAAAAAATAGTTAGTGAGAGACATCGCCATCGCTATGAATTTAATAATGAATATTTAGATATTTTGACAAAAAACGGTTTAACTATTGCTGGAACTTCGCCAGATGGGCGGATTGTTGAAGCAATTGAAATAACCGATCATCCCTTTTTTATTGGGACTCAATTTCATCCTGAATATATTTCACGGCCACTTGACCCTCATCCGCTATTTGTTGAATTTATAAAGGTTTGTTCTGGACTTTAGATAGTAAATCAGCTACAATAAAGCTAGTTTTATTTAATGATAAAAGCTTTTATGGCTGAAAAAATTAGTGAATTTCAGGAACGATTGAGCAAGCTAGAAAGCCTCCAACAAGATGGGGTTGATGCTTATCCAGCTCATTGTCGCCGTGAACAAACCAACGGTCAAGTATTGGCTAACTTTGAACACTATTTAGCTGATGAGACAGTTGTTTATTTAGCTGGTCGTTTAAGAAGTAAGCGTGAGCACGGAAATTTAACTTTTGCTGACTTACAAGATGGAACCGCAACTATCCAGTTAGCCTTTAATAAGAAAGAATTAGAAGATAAGTATAAACAATTTTTAAAATTTGTCGATGTCGGTGATTTTGTAGAAGTTTCTGGCAAGGTTTTTATGACCCATGCTGGTCAGCAAAGTGTTTTAGTAAATGATTGGCATTTAATATCTAAAGCCTTGTTGCCTCTGCCGGAAAAATGGCATGGTCTTCAAGATGATGACGAACGATTGCGCAAGCGCTATTTGGATTTATTGTTTGATGATAATTTAAGAGATATTTTTGCCAAAAAAGCTAAATTTTGGCAGGTGACTCGTCGATTTTTAATCGATCGTGGTTTTAT
>DAOQAO010000060.1:0-4223 GCA_035354095.1 bacterium
GATGCGGGGCCGGTGAGCCTGTTCGACGGCAAGAGCCTGGCCGGCTGGCACCAGCTCGGCGGGGGCATCTGGGAGGTCAAGGACGGCGAGATTGTCGGCCGCACCGGCGACGGCAGCTTCGGCTGGCTGGACAGAGGAGTTAGTTGTTATTCAATTAGCAGCAACTAAAGAAACAGCCGGGTTAGCTAAAACCATGGCTAGTGATGCTTATAATGTTTTGATAAATACCGTTGTTGCTTCAGGTCTTAGCCAATCAACAATTGATGGCTACAAGCAGACGGCTTCTAGCCAAGAAAATTCGTTGCTTAATGCGATTAATAGCTTAACGCAAAATCAAAAAACTATCAGTGATAGTAAATTAGATTCATCTTCGTCTGGTATTTCTTCTTCAGCTAGTGTAAATAATGCTAAAGCTTCTTTAGATACAGCTAAAAACAATTTAGAGACAGCTAAAAATAGTTTAAATCAAACAATTTCTGATAATAAAAAATCTTTAGATTCAGCTAAAAATGAATTGGCTACCAAAAAAATCAGCTATGAAAATGCCAAAATACAGTTAGAACAAAAGACTGCCGCCCCGCGCGAGGTTGATTTGGCTAGTGCTAGAGTTCAGGTGGCTCAAGCTAAACAGGATTATGAAGATGCTTTAGAAAATTTAGCTGACGCCGAAGTAAAATCACCAATTGACGGTGTTGTGGCTAAAGTTAACCAGAAGGTTGGCTATGCCGCTTCGGCTTCTGATTCTAACTCATCAAATTCAATTGCGACAATTATTACCGATCAGCAGTTAGCAGTGATTTCTCTAAACGAAGTTGATATTGCCAAAGTAAAAACTGGCCAAAAAGCCATGCTAACTTTTACTGCTATTGAAGATTTAGAATTAACTGGACAAGTAGTTGAAATTGATAATTTAGGGACCGATACCCAAGGTGTGGTTAGTTATGAAGTTAAAATAAACTTAGATAATCAAGATGAAAGAGTGAAATCACAGATGAGCGTTTCAGCTGAGATTATTACAGAAAGCAGTACCGATGTTTTGGTTATCGATAGTAATGCAATAAAAACCGATAATGATAATTTGTCTTATGTCGAAGTTTTTGAAAATAAAAAATTAGCTAGCGGTGATTCGTTTAATACCACTGAAACTCCGACTAAAAAATATATTGAAGTTGGTATAACCAACGACACTAAAACAGAAATAACTGGAGGTTTGTCTGAAGGGGATGTAATCGTTATCCAAACTAGTTCTATTTCTAGTAGTGAAAATAAGGCAAGTACTAAAACAAGTACTAATCAGCGTAGCGGTTTACAGATGATGGGTGGTGGAATGAATATGGGGGCTGGTGGGCCACCAGATAGGTAAATATATGATAAAACTGCAAGCGATAAATAAAATATATCAACTTGGTGACAATCAAGTTCAGGTTCTAAAAGATGTTAGTCTCCATATTAAAAAAGGTGAATTCGTAGCAATTACTGGCCCGTCAGGATCTGGAAAATCAACTATTATGCATATTATTGGAGCGCTAGATACTCCAACCAGTGGTAGTTATCTTTTAGATGGTCAGGCCGTTTCCGACCTTTCTGATGATGAATTAGCGGATATTCGTAAAGATAAAATTGGTTTTGTTTTTCAGTCGTTCAATCTTCTTTCCCGCTCAACGGTTTTAAGAAATGTTATGTTGCCACTAATTTATGATGAAGTTCCGGGAGGTGAAAGAATTAGAATGGCTGAAAAAGCTTTGAGATCAGCTGGGTTACCAGAAGATCGATGGAATCATTTATCCAATCAACTTTCTGGCGGACAAATGCAACGGGTAGCCATTGCTCGAGCTCTGGTTAACAATCCATCAATTATTTTAGCTGATGAACCAACAGGTAATCTTGATAGTAAAACCGGTCAAATTGTTTTGGAAACTTTTCGTCGGCTCAATAAAGAAAAAGGTCACACTATTATTTTGATAACGCATGAAATTGATGTAGCTAAACAGGCTGACCGAATTATATATATTAAAGATGGTCAAATAGTTGATAATCTATGATGATTAGAGATTTAGCTCAAGAAACATTTTTGGCAATCACGGCTAATAAAACGAGAACTAGTCTGACGATGCTTGGTATTGTTATTGGTATTGGTTCAGTTATTGCGATGATTTCCATTGGTCAAGGAGCACAAAAATCAATTGAAAGTAGCATTGAGTCAATTGGTTCCAATCTTTTAATGGTTATGCCTGGATCGACACGGTCAGGGGGTATTAGTGCTGGCCGAGGCAATGCCAAAACTTTAACTTTGAGTGATGCCGAAGCAATTAGTAAATTGTCTAAAATAAAAGCGGTTTCACCAGAATTATCCAGTCGTTATCAAATTACCGCTAAAAATCAAAACACCAACACTCAAGTCGTCGGAGTTTTACCTGAATATGCGACTGTTCGTAGTGTTAGTATCGACCTGGGAAGTTTTATTAAAAATAAAGATAGTGCCAGTCGAGTGGCAGTCCTTGCGCCGACAACTAGAGACGATCTTTTTGGTACAAGCACCAATCCAGTAGGTCAAAAAATAAGTATTAATAAAATAAGTTTCACTGTTATTGGCGTTACTAAATCAAAGGGTAGTAGTGGTTTTAGTAATCAAGATGACAGTGTCTTTATACCTTTAAAAACTGCTCAGCTTTACCTTTCCGGCAGTAAATATTTGAGCACTATCAGTGTTCAGGTTGAAGATCAAGAATCGATGTCAATGGTTCAGGAAAATATAACAGAACTATTACTTAATCAGCATAAAATTAGTGATTCAACTAAAGCAGACTTTCAAATTGTTAATCAATCAGATGTTGCTGAAACAGCATCTTCGGTTACTGGAACATTTACTTCGCTACTAGCGGCCATCGCCGGAATTTCATTACTGGTAGGGGGTATAGGTATTATGAATATGATGCTGACCACAGTTACTGAAAGAACAAGAGAAATAGGTTTAAGAAAATCAATCGGTGCCAAGAGACGAGATATTAGCCAGCAATTTTTGGCTGAAGCAATTGCTTTAACCTTTTTAGGCGGACTGCTTGGCGTATTGTTTGGTTGGATAGCATCACTTATAATTGCCAAGTTTGCCAATACCGCCACTAGTGTTTCTGGTTTTTCAATACTACTAGCCTTTGGGGTGTCAGCCGGAATTGGTATTATTTTTGGCTATTACCCAGCCCAGAGAGCCGCCAGACTTAATCCGATTGATGCTTTGCGTTACGAGTAAATTATCTTAAATAAAATTATATGAAAAAAGACAAGAAAATTATTATTGTAATTGTTGCAGCCATCGTGTTAATGGGGTTAAGTTTTTGGGGTGGCAGAGTTACGGCTCCGAAATTTAAAAATGGACCTTATGGCCAAATTGGGCAGGCGGGTCAACGGAATGGCCAAATCAATCAAAGAGGTGGTAAACCTAGTGAATCAAGAATCATGGGCCAGATTGAAAAAATTGAAGACAAACAGTTAGTGATAAAAACAATGGATGGCAGCAGTAAAATGGTAATGATTTCTGATACAACAGCTTTTAAGAAAATGGCTAGCAGCAGTTTAAGCGATATTGCTATCGGTCAGACTGCTATAGTGAGTGGTGCACAAAATTCTGGGGTAACGATTGCTGATTCAATCGAAATTGCTGGAAATAGTGAAATTCGCTAGATATTGTCACCAACTTCTGATATAATGCTAGCGTAAAGCTAGCAAAATATGAAAAAAACAACCATCAAATTTTTATCAGCAGCACTCTTGGTTATTGTTGCTGGTTTTTATTCAGTAAAAACAGCTAGTGCTCAAATAACAATCAGTAATATCGCGCTTAGTACCCCTAAAGACGGCCAAGCACAGGTCACTTGGACCACTAGTGAAGCAGCTAAATCAGATGTTTATTTTGGTAATAAAGCAGATAATCTCAATCGACATATTGCCTATATAGATTATCGAAGAAGTCATACAGTAGATTTGACTGGGCTCAAAAAAGATACCGACTATTATTATAAAATAATTGTTGTTAGTGAATCAGGTCAAAGAGCAGAATCTTTTATGCAGTATTTTAATACTGATAAAATGAAGGATAGCACTGCTCCGACTATTGGTGGAGTAAAAATTTTACAAGCAATCGATAAGGCAGCGGCGCTTTATTTTTTGACTGATGAACCAAGCAAATTCGAAGTAAAATATGGTTTGGATCAAAACAATCTTAATTT
>DAOQAO010000061.1:0-4219 GCA_035354095.1 bacterium
CCGCCATCTTCAACTTCAATACTTTCTAAATCATCTAAGCCAATCTGCTGATCAGCTAAAACTTTAATAATACTTGCTAAAAGCTGCTCGGCTTGGTTGCGGTTGCCTTCTTGAAAAACATCGGCAAAAATTTTCCCATTCTGCTTAATGGCAGCATAAGACCCCTGACGAGTGACGGTGTCGATAAATAATTGATATTGTTTCATGGGTTTATTGTAATTAATTGCTGAAAAAAAAGAAAGACCCAGAATCTTTACCAAGTGAAAGCGTTAGGCTTTCCGGCAAGATTCTGAGTCAATGAGAGGTTAGAAATTAGTTGTTGGCTGATTTCTCACAACCTGCCAGACTCTGCCTTTGGCAGTATTAACAGATTGTAAATAAAATTCGAGCCAACCCACGCCATCATAATGTCCTGAGGCCGAAATATCAGCCAAAACATCACCCTGATGGCCATATCGAACCTTTACCGGTGAGGTTTGCATCACTGCAATCGGTAATACAATCTCACCCCAGCCGGTAAAAAAATCTGATACCGGTAAACCTTGGTGGGTAGTCCCACCGATAGCGTCTTGATATTCAACGAAAGCATTACCGGTAAAACCAGTCATCGCTGTCAAATTGAAATAAAATTTAACGCTATCACTCCCGACAGAGTAACGGAGAATAGCTGGATTGCTATCGCCGTTAAATCCAGGGAGGCCATTGTTCCCACCACCGATAGTGAAGATCTGCCCATCTCTTAGGGCAAATCTCAAGTTACCACCATCCCCTTCAATCGGGACATAGTACTGCGAATTGGCAATACTCGCCCAGTTCCAAGACGGACTCGGATTATTGAACACGAAGTTTCCTCCATAGTTCAAAAAAAGGTCGTCTTGATTATAGCAAGTGATGGTAACAACCAGCTTGCCGTTCTGAAATTGGTCAATTAGCTGCACCCAATTATAGGTGCTCTGGTTAACTGGGTTGGTGATAACGATACCACCGGTTCCTGTTATGAACGGGTTAGCGCCAGAACCTGACGCATAGGCTGATTGGGCTAACCCCAAACGGTATGTCCACATACCGTTATTTTCTTGATTGGCCGCAATCAAGGTTAATATCTCCCCAGCTGGTGGCTGAGTCGAGACATAAGCTTTCAACGTTTTAGTGATGGGGTTAGTAATCGATCCATCACTAAGTACAATTACTACTGACACCGTATAGGTACCAACGGTAGTGTACTTATGTTCAACTTGATTAATTCCTGTTGTCAGAGAATCACCGTCACCGAATTTCCAACGGAACGCGGTTGGTGAAGCACCGCCAGGAATATTAACATAAAACGAGCAATAGACATTAACCCTAACCGAGTCAACGTCTCTGCCAAGCTGCTTGCAAACAATCTGACCTTCCTGAGAAGAATCAGCTGCGGTTGGCAAGCTGCTGGTGCAGCCTACAAAAAACAGTACGGCCATCATTAGACCAATGAGTAACTTCACTGTACTCTTTTTCATTTTCAACTCCTTCTGCCCCTTTCTCTCGGGGCTATTTTATTGTTAAAGATCAAAAATTAAAACCACACTGGACTTGCCAGTTGAAGAATGATTAATCTAACCACCCTTCAACCAGCCTCAAGCCTTAAGCTTGAGACGGTTTATAAACAGCAATAGTACTATCAGTAATATTTTGCCAATCGTATTCCTGCTTCACCCGCTCTAAAGCTTGGGCAGCTACTACCTGGCTATTTTCTGAATTTAACCCTTCCTTTAATTTGCTAGCTAAATCATCAATACTCCGGCTTTGAAAAGTCTGACCAAAACTACCGATTGCCTCCAAATTTTCTGGAATATCACTGACTAATACCGGTATACCGTAAGCCATGGCTTCGAGTAAAGCGATTGACAAGCCTTCAGACTCTGATGGTTGGACAAATAATTTAGCGTTTTTAAATAAAGTTGCCAAATCATCACCAGTTCTCTCACCAGCTAAAACAATTTTGCTATTTTTAGTAGCCAGTCGTTGGACATGTTCGACATAGTCATCAGTATGAGCTCCGCTACCAACAATAACCAACTTCTGATCAAGTTCTAAATTATTATAAGCCTCAATCAAATAATGCAGACCCTTATGGCGGACTAAACGAGAAACAGCCAAGATATATTGACCTGGTTCTAAATTTAATTCAGCTAAAATTTTAGAATCTTTAATTTCATCAACTACTTGAACACCGTTAGGGATATATCTGGCCTCACGGTTATATTTTCTAGCTACATAATCAGCTAAGCTGCGTGATACAGCGATAACCTCGTCAGCTAGTGTACAACCAACCATTTCTCCAAAACGCAAGAATTTCTGAGCCAGTCCTCCCCATTTTTGATGATAATAATCTTGGCAATGAAAGGTGAAGACTATTTTAGTTCTAGGCTTTAACAACTTGACCAACCAGAGTAATGAGGCTGGACCAATTGCTTGAAAATGAATGACATCGGCCTGGCGAAATAAAACATCCAAACTACAAAACAAAGTGTGGCTAAAAGCATCTAAATGTTTAGTTGGCACACTAACCCGACTAATCAAATTGACGCCACGGTATTGCTTTATCTTGCGGTCAGTATAGTTGGGTCTGGTATAAACAAAGACCTCATGCCCCTTTGTCGCTAGATTGACCGCCAAAGCTTCGACATGTTTTTCAACACCGCCGCTTTTAGCTGGAATACCTTTTTGTCCGATGAAATATATTTTCATAGCGAACTCTTATGGTTATCAATTAAATTTAGTTTTCAATAAAGAAATTAATACTATAGTGACGGCCACTAGTTTTACCAGTTACCTTAATATCGGTTGGTAAAGGATTGGCAGTATATTCATTTTGACCAGTAATTTCTGGAACAGTTATAGTCTGCTGGAAGCGTCCAAGACTATCAGCAGTGACTGAAGAAGTGGCAGCTTTATTGGATAAAAACTGAATTTCTAAATTTTCGTTAGCAGCAAAACCGGCTCCACGAAGAGAAATTTGGCTACCAACAGAAGTACGGTTCTTATCTAAAGCTAACATCAATGGTTCAGTGGTATCAGGTGGCACAGTGCCTCTTTCTTCAGTTGACAAGAAGTTGGCTACTTTTTTCATTTGTCCATTTAACACACTAATGGCACCATTATTAAAAATGACTAAATGTTCACTACCCTGCCAATTAACAGCTTTAAGACCCATTGACCAGCTATCTTTAACTCCAGATTCACTAGCATAAGCCCATTTACTGGCAGTCAAATCATTTTTAGCTAGCTTAACAACACCAACACCATCACTGGTATAGATGTCTTGTCCATTACTGGCTGGAACTACGGCATAACCAGTGTTAGCTGTAAATCTAAAACTCTTTAATAAGTTACCAGCTAAGTCAAACTGTTTAACGGCCCAATCATCAGCAACATAAACACTGCTAGTTAAAGCGTCATTATAAATCTGACGGTTGCTATTTTCCTTAATAGTCAAATTAGCATTAGCTGTCCACTGTCTTGATTTTAAGTCGTAAATTTTTAATTGTTCAGCTTCAACAGCCACTAAAAATTGAGGTCCCATAATAAAATTATTTGGGTTCTCCAATTTGATGTCGTAGCTATCAACAACTTCCAAATTATTATTCCAAACCTTAATTCCCTTAGTTCCTAAAGTAACAATGTGATCATTAAAAACATTGACTGAACGGAACCAATCCCAAGAATTATCTTTCAATTTATTGATTAATTCTGGTTGATTAGGGTTGCTAACATCATACTTGTACATGTAGCGTCCATTAACGGCATACAGGAACAATTGATTGTTTTCCTCATGAAAAGCACAGTTGTAAAAATTATCGCCAGACAGATAGCCAGTCTTATCTGGAGCTAATTCTGCCAAAACGCTAATCTTTTGATCAGCTGTTTCAAAAAGTTGCAAACGATCCATATTGGTCGAAGCAATTAACAAGCGGCCGCGATAATTAACGGCATCACCCTGATAATAAGGCTTAACTCGACCAAAAGTAAACGGCACAACTAAAACCGCTATTAACAAAACCAAAATAATTGGTAAGCCAAAACGGATTATTGTTTTTCTAGAATTTAACATAAAATGTGTTATTTTATCTTCTTAGTCACCTTTTTAAAGGCGACCTCTTAGATTAACACATTTTAAAAAATTAGTCAAGAGTTATTCTCCGCTCAACCAATCTTGAACAGTCCCCTGTCCCTTAGAGCG
>DAOQAO010000062.1:0-4178 GCA_035354095.1 bacterium
AGGAAGCTGATGATAAGAAGCTATCAGTTGTCAAAGCAGTCTTGGTCATGCCAAGCAGCAAGACCTGACCTTTGGCTGGTTGTTTTTTAGCAGTTAGCAAGCTTTCATTGACTTGGTTGAAGATAATTCTTTCAACAACTTCACCAGTGGTCAAGTCACTATCTCCAGAATCGGTGATATAGACACGGCTAAACATTTGTCTAGCAATAATTTCAATATGTTTATCGTTCAAAGCTTGACCTTGTGAAGAATAAACTCTTTGAATTTCTTGAATAATATATTTTTGAGCAGCAAATTGGCCTTTAAGTTCAAATAATTGGCGTAATTCCATGGAACCTTCGGTCAATTGATCACCGGCTTCAACGGTTTGCCCATCTTTAACGGTAATAGCAAAGTTTTTAGGAATAATATATTCTTTAACTTTAGCTGTTTCAGCAGTAACGCTGACAAAATTAGAACCCAAAGAAACCTTACCACCTCTGGTTGCTTTAGTAATCTTACGACCAATGCTGAATAATTTAGCTTCAGCCCCAACAACAGCACCATCTTTGACGGCTAACTTCACTTCATTTTCCTCATCAAGCTTGGCTTTACCAGCTTTAGTATCACCAAAATAATAGTATTTATCAGTTTCGTCACCGCTATAAGAGATTTTAACAACTTTGTTATTGCCTCCACCAACAACCTTACCGGTTTCTGGATCAATAGTCTTTTGAGCATTTTCAACTGTTACTAGACCGGCAACTTCAGCTACATAAGCGCGGCGTTTTGGAGCGCGAGCTTCAAAAATTTCTTCAACTCTAGGTAAACCTTGAGTGATATCGTCTTGACTGGCAACACCACCAGTATGAAAGGTTCTCATAGTTAACTGAGTACCAGGTTCACCAATGGATTGAGCAGCCATAACACCAACAGCAGCGCCTGATTCAGCCAATTTGTTGTAGGCTAAATCGTAACCATAACATTTCTTACAAAGCCCCTGTTTGCTCTTACAAGTTAAGACCGAATAGATTTCAGCTTGTAAAAGATCTTCATTGGCTAATTCTAAAGCTTTTTCTTCAGTAATAAGTTCATCTTTTTTAGCGACAACTTTACCGGCAGCGTTTTTAAGGTCAGCACTTAGGGTACGACCAGTAATACGCTTAAGCAAGGTGCGGCCAATCAGTTCACTCTCTTCTTTAGTAAAGGTAATACCATCTTTGTTACCGCAGTCATCTTCTCTAATAATAATATCTTGAGAGACATCGACTAAACGACGAGTTAGATAACCAGCATTAGCGGTACGAAGTGCAGTATCAGACAAACCCTTACGAACACCGTGAGTAGCAATAAAATATTCCAAGACATCAAATCCCCGTTTGAAGTTACCTTTAATTGGCAATTCGATAATTTCGCCACTTGGCGAAGTAACCAAACCCTTCATACCCAAGATTTGAGTAAGCTGAGCCCAAGAACCACGAGCGCCTGATTTAATCATTGAGTAAACTGGTCCATGGCGATCTAGATCCTCAACACAAATATTAGTAATTTTTTCTTTAACAGCAGTCCAGAGTTGAATGATTTTTCCGTAGCGTTCACTATCGGTTAGTAAACCGTCTTCATATTGTCTTTGAACTTCATCGGCCTCGGCTTCAGCTTCAGCAATTAAATTATCTCGTTCAGTAAAAGTCGGCAAATCGCCCATGCCCCAAGACAAACCACTGCGAGTAATAAACTTAAAGCTTTCTCGTTTTAATTCATCTAGGAAATCAACCGTAGCTTCTTCACCGTAATGACGCAAACAATCCTTAACTAAAGCCTTAACTTTACTGCCTAAAACAACCTCATTAATAAAGCGAAGTTTTTCTGGCAAGATATTATTGAAAATAATACGACCAACGGTAGTGGTAATTAATTCATCATTAAGGTAATCGATGCGAACACGAATTGGATTTTTTAAGCTAATTTTTCCACAATCATAAGCTAATTTAGCTTCTTGCCAAGAACTGAAAGCTTTTAATTTTGTTTCGTCTTGCTCAGTATCTTTTTCTTCACTAGTTAGATAGAAAACACCCCAAACAATATCTTGACCAGGGTTAACAATTGGATCGCCAGTTGCTGGTTTTAATAGGTTGTGAGAAGCTAGCATAATATCTCGAGCTTCAGCCCGAGCTTCTTCGGTTAGCGGGACATGAACAGCCATTTGGTCACCATCAAAGTCGGCGTTAAAAGCAGAACAAACTAAAGGATGGATTTGGATGGAAAGACCTTCAGTTAAAATTGGCCTAAAAGCCTGGATACCTAGGCGATGCAAAGTCGGAGCACGATTAAGCATAACAAAAGCATCACGAACAATATTTTCCAAGATTTCCCAAACATCATCATGACCAGCTTCAATATAACGAGAAGCACTGCGAACATTGTGAACAACTTCGCGTTTAATTAATTGACTAATAATAAAAGGTTTGAAAAGTTCCAAGGCCATACGTTTTGGCAAACCGCATTGCCAAAGGCGAAGACTAGGATTAACAGTAATAACGCTACGGCCAGAATAATCAGTACGTTTACCGAGCAAATTCTGGCGGAAACGGCCTTGCTTACCTTTTAAAGAATCAGATAACGACTTTAGGGTTCGTTTTTGGCCAGTAGAAGCAGTAACAGTTTTGCCATGGCGGATAGAATTATCAATCAAAGCATCAACCGCTTCTTGGAGCATACGCTTTTCATTGCGGCAAATAACTTCCGGAGCTTTTAATTCAACTAACTGCTTTAAGCGATTGTTGCGGTTAATGATGCGGCGATAAAGGTCGTTCAAATCAGAAGTAGCAAAACGGCCACCGTCTAAGGCTACCATTGGACGCAAATCTGGTGGAATAACTGGAATAGTTGTCAAAATCATCCATTCTGGACGAAGATCATTAGCCTCGAGATTCTTGAAGAAACGCAAGCGTTTAACGATTTTTTCTTTTTTGGAATCAATGGCGGTGTGTAATTCAGTTTCAATCTCTGTAATGATTGTTCCTAAATCAATTTTAGCTAAAAGGTCACGAATACCTTCAGCGCCAATACTGGCGGTAAAAATATGGCCGTATTTTAAGCTTAGATTTTGATAAATATTTTCAGGGATAATATTCATCGGTCGCAATTCTTTGAGTTCTTTTTGGGTCTGAGCAAAAACCTCTTCTAGTTCGGCAATCTTTTCGTTACGCTCAGTTGTCAATTCTTCTAAAGCTTGGTCAATTAGCTGTTTGATTTCTAAAGCACTTTTGCCCTGAGCCTCAGCTTCTTTTTTGTCTTTTTCTAATTTAGCAACTCCTTTGGCAAATTCATTTTCAAATAACTTCTTTTTGCTCTTATATTCTTGGCGGATTTGTTCAGTAGTAGCATCTAATAACTCCTGATTGACATCAGTTATAATAAAGCTAGCAAAATAAATAACCTTTTCAATAGCTTGAACAGATAGGTTTAAAGCTAAGCCGATCTTAGAAGACAGGCCGCGCAAAAACCAAATATGGCAGACTGGAGTTTGTAGAGAAATATGGCCCATGCGTTCGCGGCGAACACTGCTGCGAGTAACTTCGACTCCGCATTTATCACAGACAATCCCCTTGTAACGGACTTTTTTATATTTACCGCAGTAACATTCCCAGTCTTTAGATGGACCAAAAATCTTTTCACAGAACAAACCATCTTTTTCCGGTTTTTGAGTGCGGTAATTGATGGTTTCAGGACGAGTTACCTCGCCATGAGACCAATTGGTGATTTCTTCCGGTGAAGCTAGTTTAAGCTTAACGGCCTCGAAATCAGTAGTCTTGATTGGATTTAACATATGAGAGCGATTAATCAAAGTTAAATAATTTCTAAACCAGACGAAGCAGCATCTTCGTTAAAAGTCTGGCTAGCTCGACGAGCCATTTCTTCGCCAACAACTTCATTTACTTGAGCATTAGCATCAAGATTATTGTTATTATTATAGCGGTTATCGTATTCTTCGACTTGGTCAGCCAATTCAACAATATTACCGCTGCCATCAAGCAACTGGATATCTAGGGCTAAGCCTTTAAGTTCACGAACTAAAACATTGAAAGATTCTGGAACGTTCAGTTTTTTAATCGGTTCACCTTTGATAATTGATTCGTAAGCTTTGCTACGACCAGAAACATCGTCGGATTTAATGGTTAGAATTTCTTGTAAAGTGT
>DAOQAO010000063.1:0-4166 GCA_035354095.1 bacterium
TTTATTTTTGCTATAATTAAATTAAGATTATTTTAATTTTAAATTTATGAGTTTCGAATCAGCTCCAAATCTTGAGCCAAAAAAAGAAGGTCGTGATATTGAAGTTAACTTGTATGGTCAAGATCAACTTCTTGAATTGGGAGTAAAGGTTTGTGAATATAACCAACATGCTCTTTACCATTACCCTTGTTCTCAGGAAGGTAAGGCATACAATATGAAGACTCGTCAGTTCGTTGATGTTGAACTGATTAATAAAAATTCAGAAGAGGTTTCAAATGAAGATAAAACCACAGCTTCAGTCGAAAAGCCTCGCAATATTGAAATTATGCTTCGAGGTCAAGATCAGCTTTTAGAACTGGGAGTAAAAGTTTGCGAACCCGATCAAGATGCTCTTTATAGTTACCCTTGCTCTCAGGAAGGTAAGGCGTACAACATGAAGACTCGTCAGTTTGTTGATGTTGAAGAAATTAATGTCGAAGAAAATAAAGAAGCCTAAACTATCTCCACTCCAAGTAGCCAGGCCAGGTCAATGATTTGAGCTCGGCTAATAGTTATTCCCTTGAGATTTTCTAAACCAATACAGACCCCGGCAATATTACTGGTTTGCCAAGACACACCGATATTTTTGCTACCAGAAAATTGAGTCTTAGTTAAATCACAGTGATTAAAGTCAACGCCCCAGAGTTCAGCTGAGTAAAAATCAGCTTCATTTAGCGGACAATCAGTAAAGATAGTTTCCCTAAATTTAGTAAAACGAAATTGAGTCAATTTGAGCTGACAGTCATTAAATAATGTTTCTCTGACAATACTTTCGCTAGCAATTAGGCCGGTCAAGCGACATTTTTTGAAGTCTACTTTTTTCAGGTAGGCTTCTTTGCTATCTAGATTAGCTAGATCGCAGTCTTCTAGTGAGACATTAGTTAAGCTCAATTTGTTAATTTTTAGATTACCAAGTCTACATTTTTTCAACCGGCAATTTTTAAATTCTAGATTTTCTACTGGAGCTAAACTAAAATCAAGGCCAGTTAATTCTAGACCGTCATAGAGGGCGTCTTTTTCATTAATAATTGTAGTTGATTTTAGTAAATCAACAGTGGGGTCAGTAAAAGAGGTTTTCTTTTTAGCTTGGTTCATGTTGTTATTTTATCATTTTCAGCAATGTCTTGGCAAAAAATTAGATTTGCGTTAAGGTGGATGCGGTACATTTAAACAAAATAAGGAGGAAAAATGGCTGAAGATATCCGTCTAATAATAATTTCGGGTTGTTCTGGTTCTGGTAAAAGAACTTTAATGAACAGCCTTCGTCAACAAAGCGGTTTTTGTTTTTTTAAAACCGTTACCACTAAATTACCGCATGACTCTGATCCTGATGGTGACTTCGATTATGTCTCAACTGAAGAGTTTAAAGGTCAATTAATAGCTGGTGAAATTATTTTACCAACTATGGTTTCTGGTAACTATTATGGAGTTTATTTTCAAGAATTTGAGAAAGCTTTAAATAGTGATCAGGTTTATGTTCGTTCGGTTGCTCCGGATAATTTTGCTGATTATTATGAATTGGCTGGCGACAAAGTTATCTTTTTGTATATTGAGCTTAATGATCCAGAAAGAGGGGTCAATCGGATGCTAAAAAGCGGTGGTATGACTGATGGGGCCATCTTGCAAAGAATGCGAGATGAACATAATTGGAGTCGAAAGATTGATGAGCTCATTGATCAAGGCTTGCCAATCTTTAAATTAACCAGTATCGATCAAGCTCGAACCCTAAAGGAAGCTCAATCAGCTTTAGAATTTGTTCAGACTGAGTTAGCTGAAACTGAATGTTGACAGACTATGAGAAAAGTATTAACATAAAATTAATATTTTCCTCTCCACAACTTAAAACCGTTAAGGCAGGATTCATTGTATCTTTTTGATATAAGTCCGCCGTTAACGGTTTTTTTATTTAATGTTATGGAAAAAAAACAAATTTTAGACCTGGCTAAAAGGCGAGTTGAGGCGGTCACTCAAGTTTTAAGCCAAGCTTATCAGGGGCTATTAAAAACTATTGTCCATAGTCAATCTAATGCCAGAACGCTCTCTGATGGCGATAAGCTGATTGAAGAACGACTCCGTGAACATCATCAACGGCGCTTGGGAGAATTGGAACATCTAACTAAATCGCCTTATTTTGTCCGCTGTCAGGTTCGTCTAACTGGTGACAATAAACTAACTGATTTTTATTTTGCCAAGTTTGGTTTTAGTGAAGAAGCAATTTATTCTTGGATTGTGCCAGCTTCTAGTCTGCGTTTTGAAGAACCAGGGCCAGTGAGCTATCAGTGCCCTGATGGCCACAAGCAGACTGGATATCTGGAAAACAAGCAGCAATTTATGATTGTCGATGGTCAGATTAAGTTTATGGCTGAAGAATCTTCTGGCCAGCCGCGGCAATTGATTTATCAGGAGCGGCTCACCAATCGAAGTAATGGTTTTGTCTTGCCAGAAATTGTGGCTCAAATGGAAAAAGCTCAAGATCAAGTTATTAGGGCTAGCCACCGGGGCCCACTTCTGATTTCTGGCCCAGCTGGGTCTGGTAAAACAACTCTAGCGCTGCACCGAATTGCTTATTTGGCTCAAGTGCCAGATTTGGCCGAGTATTATAATAGCGATTCATTACTGGTTTTAGTTCAAGATCAAGGAACTAGAAATTATTTTTCAGCTTTATTACCAGAATTAGGTATTGATAATGTTACTATAACTACCTTTGCCGATTGGTCCTTAGCTTTATTAGGTATCGAGGCTGCTTTTGATAGCTCCAGTAACCATGATGATAATTTTTGGTATAGTTATTCTTCAGCTAAATTAAAAGTTCTCCATAATCATTTGGCAATTGATTTTGATTTAAAAGAGCCTTGGCTAGATCTAAAAGAGCTTTACCGAGAGCATTTTAGTCAAGAACAGCTAGCATGGTTTGAAAGACAAATTGAGCAGCGTCTTTTGGATAGAATAGATTTGACAATACTACTTCAAGCTCAGCAAAGACAGGCCGGTCATCTAGGCAAGATTGATGATTACTATATTGAATTAAAAAATGGTCAGTTAAAAAAGCAGCGTGGTTTCGTGCCAGCCAATTATTCTTTGATTTTAGTTGATGAATTTCAGAATTATTTGCCAGAACAATTGAAATTAATTAGAAGTTGTGTTGATCAAAAACTCACTTCTATGATTTATGTTGGTGATCTGGCTCAGCAAGTGGAGCTCGCAACAGTCAAAGATTTCGCCACGATTGGTGAAGAAATTGAAATAGAGCGGCGAGTGGTTTTGCAAAAAGTTTACCGCAACACCAAAGAGATTTTGAAATATGTTCAAAAGCAAGGCTACAGTGTTGATATTCCTGACGGTTTGAAAGTTGGTGTACCAGTTAAAGAATTAAAGTTAAGTTCAGTGGACAGCTTATTAAAAATAGTCAAAGATTGTTTGATTGGCAAAGAATATAATAGTGTCGGCCTATTATTTAAAAATCAAACCGATTTAGAAAATAACCGTCACCATTTTGAGGGTAATGATAATTTTCACTTAATGACTTGGCGACAAGCCCAGGGTGTTGAGTTTGATATTGTCTTTTTAGTTGAAAGTAACATTAAAAATGAGGCTAATCATTCAACTTTTGATAGTGATATTCAGCTAGAGATAGCTAAAATTAAAAAAGATCTGCGTTATGTTGCTTTAACTAGGGCAATTTGGGAGATGGTAGTGATAGAAATAACCAAATAATTTATAGCTAAAACATTTGCCCCAGACTTCAAAATATGCTATATTATAAATACATTTCGTTATTTTTATTTTAATTTAAATATTTTTGGAAAGTGTTAAGTAGAAAAATTGTTAAAATTTATTACGGCGTCCTTACTCTAATCTCAATTGTCGCTATTGCTAGCCAGGCTGCTGCCGCTCCGGCTACCAAAGAATCAGCTACAACCACGCACACTATTATCAAGGCAGATGTTGAAAGTCTAGCCAGCACCACTGGTATCGACAATCAAAACTTACAAGCCATTAAAGATGGCTTGTCTTTAACTGAGGTTGATCCGGAAATAACCACACCAGCTAATGGCGGGGTGGTTTCTGGTACCAACTTGTTAATTAAAGGTATTAGTACCCCTGGGGGTGTCGTGGACATTTTAATT
>DAOQAO010000064.1:0-4110 GCA_035354095.1 bacterium
GTTTGGTTAGTCCTAGTGACAATTGTTGTTGACCTGGATTCCAGATAATATTTTTTTTACTGCTGGCAATGTTTTTTAAATTGGTTAAACAATATGGTCCGCTGAGTGACGAGATATAAAGCCAGTCGGTTTGTAGTTGCTTGATATCAGCTTGATTTAATTTTAGTGAATCATTGGCACCACGAAAAGTAATAATTGTATGCTCACCGTCTTGGCCAATCATAACTAGCGACAGAGCTGATTGTTGTTTATCGAACGATTTAACATTATCAGTGGCAATTTTATGTTTTTTTAGATTATCTAGAATATCCTGACCTCGTCGATCTGGACCAATTGCTGTCAGACAAGATACTTTTATTCCACAAGTAGCTGCGGCAATGGCGACATTAGCGGCTCCTCCGCCATATTCGACGAAGCTTTTTTTAGCAATAGTTTTTGTGCCGTATTCAATAGCTAGTAATCTTTGAGCTAAAAGATCTTGATGATTATCGATTAATTTATAATCTTCAAGGTTAACGGCAATATCCTGAGTGGCCCCGCCAATAGTAACTAGATCAAATTTTTTAGTCATAAGCTATTGATTAGGAAATTCATCCAAAGTAACTTTAATAACTATTATTTTATTATCTCGCAAAACTCTTAGGCCGATAGTCTGTCCTGGTTGGTATTTCTGAGCAACCTGCAGTAGACTGTTTTGATTGGTTAATTTTTGGGCGTTTATTTCTAGTATGATGTCGCCAGCCATTAGACCAGCTTGACTAGCTGGTGAATTGCTAATTATAGCCCCAGTATTTTCACTATCAGCAATCAAAGCCCCTTCAGTTGCTGGTAGATTTTTTTCTTGAGCTAAATCTTCATCAATCATAATGTAGCTAACTCCAAGTCTAGGACGAATGATTCGGCCGGTTTTTTTAACGCTATCAATAACGGTTCTGGCGTCATTAATTGGAATAGCAAAACCAATCGAATCGCCGCTATTATCTCTGGCGACATTGATACCAATAACTTTGCCATCTAAGTCAATTAGCGGTCCACCAGAATTTCCTGGGTTAATTTGAGCATCAGTTTGAATAACATTAGTGAGTGACTCGCTGTTGCCGTCATCATCGGAAGCACTTAGATTGCGGCCAATAGCGCTAACAATTCCTTTAGTGGCGCTATTTTGATATCTACCTAGCGAGTTGCCAATAGCAATGACAGTCGTTCCCATGGCTAATTTGGAGCTATCGCCAAGTTGAACTGTGGGTAGATTTTTATCAAAAATTTTAAGGATAGCCAAATCATTGAGCGGATCCTTGCCAATCAACTGAGCATAGTAACTTTTGCCAGATTGGAAGCGAATACGGTATTCACCGCTATCACTAATTGCTTGGTTGACAACATGACGATTAGTAAGGATTAAGCCATCGCTTGAAATAACAAAGCCAGTCCCCGAGCCTCTTTTTACTTTTTGAGTTATTTTTTGACCATCTTTTTCAACAGTGACTGTCTCAGAAACAATAATACTAACTACAGCTGATAAATTTTTCTTAATAGCTGAAATTGTTGCTTTTTGTTCAGCTAAAGCATCAGCTTGGGTTACACTGGCTTTAGTGATATTAGGGATGATGGCTGACAGGATAATCAGTATGGTGATGAGCTGATATTTTGGTTTTAGCATAATTTTTCTGATTAGTTTTTTGACAAACTTTTACGGTTGCGGTATATTGAAAAAGATTTTCGGGGATCGTCTAAAGGTAGGACTCCAGGTTTTGGTCCTGGCTATCGGGGTTCGAATCCCTGTCCCCGAGCAATAAATACCGCTTATGGCGGTTTTTATTTTTGTGGCAAATAGCTAGTTAATGGTTTCCAGCGATAATTAGGAGTTGGCCAATTATGAGTGGTCATAAAACCAGGGTTAGCAATCATTAATTCTGGTAAACGATTGATAACAGTAGCGCAAGTTAATTCAGCTGTCTCCGGGTTATCAATACTAACGCCAATAGTTGGTGTTCCTTTAATTTTCCAGTCGTTGGTATCGTGCTCGTCTGGTTGATAAATCTTGCCAATGTTTTTAGCCTGAATTATTGGTCCTTCTTCGGTTTCTAAAATGATTGTAGCGGTCATACCAATACATTTGCCTTTCTCAATATTTTGATTTAAAGATTTGCTAAAAATAGGTTGTTCAGCAATAATTGGTGTCAGTTTTTGGTCAATATTTTTTATTTTCCAGCCAAAGCGAGTAGCCAACCACTGATTGCTATTCCACATATAGGATGGCAAAATATTAGCTTGGCCGATTTTAGTTTCAAATTCAGCTGTAGTCAAACCAACTCCATGAACTTTAGCTAGCGATAAACCATAGTCATCAATATTGTAACTTGATGACCCTTCGATGGCGATTATCTTTTGGCTAGCTCCAGCTAAAGTAGTTATTAGATTACCCCAGAAAACATCTTGGTAACCACTAGCAGTTAAAGTGCAGTAATTTTCTTTAGCTAAGGTATCTAGTCTTTTAGAGAATTCAGACGAAGTGGTCCAAGGGAAAAAGGCTTCTTCGCAAATAGTAATAGTGTTAACACCGTAACGCAGTGGAATTGACAGTAGCGGATACATTTCTGACATTAAACTATTGATCGCAACAATGCAAACATCGGCTGGTTGTTTGGAAAACACCTCCTCGGGGTTATTACTAATAGTGACACCGGTTTTTTGTTCTATTTCTAACAAATCAGCAACATCCTTACCAAGTAAAGCTGGATTGTTGTCGATAGCTCCAACAATAACCGCACCTTTTTCTTTAGCGTATTTCATTAAAATTTTTCCCATTTTCCCGCAACCATATTGGATTATGCGGATACCTTTCTGTTCAAAATCTTTGTTCATATAATTAAGCTTTTTGATAGCAAGTAAATAAGGCGATAGCCACAGCTGTAGCGACATTTAATGACTCAACGGTAGCTGCATGCTCAATAGCTAATGATTCTCCAGCCAGTGGCAGAGTAATCCCCTGACCTTCAGATCCAGCAAGTAAAATAATGTCTTTAGGTAGTTGCTGGCCATCTTTAATATTTAAAATTTTAGCTTGTTTAGTTTTTTCTAAACGAAAAATTGGACGGTTAGTTTTTTGACAAATACTAGTAATTTCTTCAAGCGATGCTTCTTGCCAAGGAACTTGGAAAATTGTTCCAGCTGATGAACGAATAACCTTGGGGTTACCTGGGTCAACACAACGATAAAGTAGTAGCCCAGCATTAAAAGCGGCTGATAGACGCATAATTGTTCCCAAATTACCAGGATCTTGAATGTTGTCTAGGATTAAAATTGTTTTTTTAGCTAGTATTTTATCTAGAGAAAAACTAGGCGCAGTTGCTATAGCAGCAATTGTTGGTGGGGTATCAGTTGTTGTCAGTGAGCTGTATTTAGGGGTATCCTCAGCAGTAAAGGTTGATTTTACGGAACTGCCTGCTAGCTCAATAAATTTCTTTCCTTCAACTAACCATAGGCCGGACTTAAGTCGGCCTTTATTGGTTTGTAGTGAACGGATTAATTTTTCTTGTGCCAGACTAAGCATGGTTAGATTTTTGAATATTTACCAACAGCAATATAGCTAGCTAAAAGATTGACTACGCCAGTACCTAAGAATTGTAAGCCCATGATTTGCCACCAGTAGTTATTGAAATAACTAAGTAAATCAATATTGTAACCAAAAAAGAAAGTATCGAGATATGGTTGAAGGATATTTAAGAATGGATAAAAAATTGCTGCCGTTAAAAGAACCCCGGCTAAAGTATAAATTAGGCTGGAAAATAAGAAGGGCGCTTTAATAAAGAAGTTGGAGGCACCAACTAGTTTCATAATAACGATTTCTTGTCTGTGGCTATAAATTGCTAGCTTAACCGAGTTAAAAATGACCAGTAGCATGATTAGTAAGAAAATCGAGCTAATAGCTAAAGCAATATCGTTGATTTTTTTAGTAATACTATTGATCTTGGTTAGTAGTTCTTTGTTGTCTTGAAAATTGCGTGAATCAATAATTGGATCTTGAACTTGGTTGAGTTCTTCGATTAATTGGTCATATTTATCTGGATTGATTGGTTTAATAGTTAGACTTGAGGTTAATGGATTTTT
>DAOQAO010000065.1:0-4109 GCA_035354095.1 bacterium
ATAAATCTTTTATCTCTAGTCGTTTAGCTAGTTCATCAACTTTTTGCCGATATTCTTCATCACTAAGACCAACTGCTCGAACTAAAGCCTGAGTGGCCGTGTTATCAGAGGCCATCAAGCTCAGGTGCCATAAATCATCAATCGTTATCTCTTCGCCCGGATAAATATAGGCCACATTGCCGTAGCGCTGATCCTCATTTTTGAGAGTATATTTAGCCTGCCAATTCGGATTTTCTGCCAAAACCACTAAAGCAGTAATCATTTTGCTCAAACTAGCAATCGGTCGCAAGCGGCGACTATCCTGACTAACCAAAATCCCCTGATCTGGAGACCAAACAACCGTACTACTGGCTGGCCAAACTTTAAACTCAGGCCAAACATTACTCAAGGACGACTGAGTCGGCTGAGGTACATCAGTTTGGCTAGCTGACCAATAGAGCGAACCTAGCCAAAGAGTAAGATTGAATAATAAAATTATAACTAATCTCTGTTGAAGCATCGGTTAGCTTTTTACTGGCATAGCTTCAACAGTATTTTTAGGATCAGCCCAAATAGCTTGATCTAAACACTGCCAACCAGCTTGATGAGGCCATTTCTCAATACCAACACTACGAACACCTTCATCTTCTTGGTTACTAGTCCGCCAAGTAGCGCATAATTGATATTTACCATTTTCACCTGGCTTATATTCAATTTCTTGACCATCACTAGCTTTTAGCGATTTACGATCAAGAAAATATGGGCTAACAATTAATTCATCTAATTTGGCTGGCAATTTTTTATTTCTTTCAAAATAAACACTCAGAGCGCTATCAATCTGATAAAAATTACTAACCAAACGATCATCAAATCGACGATCACGAGCTTGTTTTGGGCTTTCAGCAATTAGTAATCCGCCGACAAATAGACCAGCTAGCACTACAATAATCGGCCAAGCAAACAACTTTAAATTTCGTCTATCCTTTTTGTCTTCTGGGTCACGGCGCAAATCATAACGATAAAACAAGAAAATTATCGCTGAAATAGCTATGGCTACGCCTGATTTAGCCAAGAATTGTCCAGTTAGTTCACCATCCAAATAGCGATAAAATAAAGCAATCAACCAGCCAAGCATCACCACGGCCGCCACTAGTAAGGTAAAATAAATCAACCAGCGGCGCAAATCAGCTTTGCGTGCCAATTCTTTTTTAGCTAAACCGCGATTGATTTGATGCATGGTCCAAAAATAAACCGGTACAGCAATTAACAAAGCCGATAAAGCAAATTTCAAGCTATCTGAAGTATAACTGGCCGTATAGCCAGTCAGTGGATCTGGTAGCCACTTGTTAATCAGCTGAAAAGCCACCATACCGGCTGGCAAAGCTGTAAACAGTAACGAAATCAAAGACAGCAAATAAAAGAAGCTGAACTTTGGTGATTGATTGAGCTCAGACATATTTTTAGTTAATAATAATCTTTTTCATCAAAGGATTGAGTCTAGTTATTATCTCATAACAACTAGTATCAAGCAAACTGGCAATTTCATCAGCCGTAATTTCTTGTTCCCCGTCTCGGCCAAGTAAAGTAACTGTCTGGCCAACCTGGGCATCGTCAATATCGGTGACATCAATAATAATCATATCCATCGAAACTCGCCCCACTACTCGCGCTCGCTGTCCTTTAATTAAAACATGACCAACACTAGATAGTTCGCGATCAAAGCCATGCCAATAACCAATTGGCACAATGGCTAGTCGGCCATTACGCCACATTTTTTCAACTCCGTCATAACCAATCGCTGTACCCTTGGGCACATCTTTGACTTCTGAAATCAAACTGCGCCAACTAAGCACTGGTTTTAAAGTTAGTCGTTCAGATAAAAATTCTTTAACCGCCAAAGCTGGCCAAAGACCGTAAAGACCAATGCCGTAGCGAACCATATCAAAATGCGATTCCTTAAAAAGCAAAGCTCCGGCAGTAGCGGCGGCATGACGAAGCGGCTGCTGACCATATTTCTGAGCCAACTGACAAGCTTGCTCAAAATTAGCTAACTGTTTTTGGGTATATTGAGGAAAAGCTGGATTTTTGGCTGATGAAAGATGAGTATAAAGACCTTCCAAAGAATTGTCGCCGGCTTGCTGTTGCCAGAAAGCAAAAACCTCTGGCCAATCTTTAGCCATAAAACCCTGGCGAGTCATGCCAGTATCTAATTTGAGGTGAACTTGCGGTCGTTCATTTTTTGGCAAATTAGCCCAAGCCCGTAAATTTTCCCAACTAGAAATAGTCACGCTACAATTTTGCTGTCTAGCCTCAACTAGCAGATTTGGCAAAGTATAGCCTAAAATCAAAATTGGCAGAGTAATACCGGCTCGACGAAGAGCCAGCCCCTCGGTAATTGAATCAACCCCGAGCCAATTAGCACCAAGCTCGACTAGTTGTTGAGAAAAATCAATCAAGCCGTGGCCATAGGCATTGGACTTAACAACTCCTAAAAACAAACAACCGGGCGTTAATTGCTGACGCAAAAGCTGAAAGTTGCTCGCCAAAGCTTTACGGTCCAATTCTAACCAAGTTCGGACCTCCATATTTTATGATTTTTTATCTTCTTTAAGATTCCAAATCAAATTCAAATCATCAAGCTGTTTTTGATCAACTGGACTAGGACTCTTCATGAGAAGATCACGACCTTGGCCATCTTTAGGGAAAGCGTAGATATCGCGGATAGAATCATAATCTTTGAGCACCATTAGCAAACGATCAATACCAGGCGCAATTCCAGCATGTGGTGGCGCACCATATTTAAACGCTTTAATCATAGCACCAAAACGACGGTCAACTTCTTCTTGTTCATAACCAACTAAACGAAAGGCTTCATACATAACTTCCGGTTGATGATTACGGATAGCACCACTAGCTGCTTCAAAACCATTGAGCACTAAGTCAAATTGGTGAGCAACAATTTTTAAAGGATCACTATTTTTTAAAGCCTCAAGACCACCCTTGGGCATCGAAAATGGATTGTGGGCAAAGTCAATACCAGTAGCTGTCTCACCAGCTTCAAAGAAAGGAAAATCAATCACCCAACACCAAGCAGCTAGTGTTTTATCTAGGAGGTCAAACCATTTAGCAATTTGGCTACGAGCAGCACCTAGTGCTTGGCAAACCTCTAGCCACTGACCAGCCGCTACCAAAACTGTCTGACCATTAGTTACACTATATTCAGATTGCAAACGCTGAAGTATTTCCGGCTCAGTATTTTTAGCTAGGCTTCCTTGCCAACCATCACTACCGGCAATTAAATAACCCAAGCCCCCTAGGCCCTTTTTCTTAGCTAGTTCGACTAATTCATCTAGCTGTTTGCGGCTTAGCTTGCAAGTTTCTGGCAAAATCAAACTATTAATAACTCCACCGGCCGCCAAAACATCTTTAAAAATCGACAGACCACTAGCTGACCAGAGATCGCTAGTCGGCTTGATACTCAAATCAAAACGCAAATCAGGCTTATCCGAACCGTATTTTTCCATGGCTTCATGCCAAGTAATCTTTAAGAAGCGATCGCCATCTAAACCAATTATCTTTTTATCACTAAATTCATTAGTCAGTTGAATCATGAGCGGTTCAATAATCTGCCAAATATCTTCTTCGCTATCAATAAAGCTCATTTCCAAATCCAACTGATAAAATTCACCATAGTGCCGATCGAGGCGAGTATCTTCATCACGAAAACAAGGCGCAATCTGAAAATAACGATCTAGTCCACCAATCATCAGTAGTTGTTTAAACTGTTGGGGTGCTTGTGGCAAGGCGTAACAATGACCAGGATACAGGCGAGACGGGATCAAAAAGTCACGAGCTCCTTCTGGTGAAGAATTGGCTAAAATCGGCGTTTGAATTTCAGTAAAATTATGATTTTGAAAATATTGGCGAAGCTGTCTGATGAGCTGATCCTTTGAGGCCAACATTTCCTGCAGGCTTGGCCGACGCAAATCAAGGAAACGATATTCTAGGCGCAAACTTTCACTAGCTAGAGCCACCTTGTCTTCAGCCAAACTAAATGGTAAAGGTAGCGAACGGCTCAAAATTTCTAATTCTTGAACAACTATTTCAATCTCGCCAGTTGGCATGGCTTT
>DAOQAO010000066.1:0-4038 GCA_035354095.1 bacterium
ACTTGATCCCAGCCAGTAACACCTGGTTTGATTAGCGTGCGGATATGATAAAAAGGCAGTTTGGCAGCCAGATCGTCAACTAGTTCTGGGCGCTCTGGGCGAGGACCGATAAAGCTCATTTCACCTTTGATAATATTGATTAGTTGAGGTATTTCATCTAGTCTGGTTTGGCGTAAAAATAAACCAATTGCTGTCACCCGGTTATCTTTTTGAGCGGTTGGTTGAAAGTAATTGCCAGCCACTTTCATGGTGCGGAATTTGTAGATATTGAATAGTTTGCTATTGCGGCCAACTCGTGATTGTTTAAAGATTATTGGTCCTTGGCTGCTAATTTTAACGAGTAGCGCAATTAGTGGCCAGAAAGGGAGACTAATGATTAAACAAATAATTGCTAAAACTAAATCAGCTAGTCGTTTAATAGTTAAATAAAAGCGCTTTTCAGTTAGGTTGAGATTCTCTAAAAACCACAACTGTCCGATGGCAGCCAAGGGAACTTTACCGGTCAGCTGTTCATAAAAACTGGACAGAGTGAGATAAGTTAGTTCCTGGGGCAGTAGATTGAAAAGTATTTGGTTGATTTGCTCGTCAGCGCGGTAACGATCGGCAATAACGACAGTGTTGATTTTATTATCAATAATTGCTTGAGCTAGCTTTTCAGCTTGATTGATTGTTGGCCAGCTGTTTGATTCGTCTGGTAATTTTTCTAGAGGGCTAAACAAAAGGCAGGGCTTGTAGCCGAAATGAGGGGAAGCGGTTAGCAGCTGCCAAAGTTCATCGGCCATTTGATCATAGCCAACCAAGAGGACATTGTTTTTTGGTAGAGTTTTATGTAAATTGCGGCGCCAGATATGTCGCCAGAGTAGGAAGCCAGCCGTAAAGATTAAACTAAAGATGGCTAGATTGGTTTTTGGGGTAATATTAGCTTGTGGCCAAAGATAAAAAACTATCAAAGAGATAAAGACTGCCGGAGCAATCGTTTTTAAAACTCGTTCGGTAAATTTTGGCCCTTTGGCTAGAACATTGAGGTTATATAGATTGCCAATGTAGAAGATAATCAGCCAGACAACAAATAGCCAGCCAAAGATAGCAATATGATCTTGCCAGATTTGCCTATTCGGCCACTGCCTATAACGGATGGTTAGAGTGGCTAGTAAGCTCAGATACAGTAAACACCAATCGCCCAACAGTAGCAGCAATTGTCTAAATTTATTTTTTATGGTCATATATTTTATTATAATATTCATCCATAAAAAAGCAAATGATTTTTGCCTAATCTTGGTAAAAACAATTAAAACTGTTTTTCTAAAGAGAAAGGCTTAAAAAAGTGTTTATTATTAGCCAATAAAAAAGATTTGCTCAGGTTGCCGCTTTAGTCTATAATTATCTATGTAAGCTAGCTTAACTTCCTCCTATATGATTTGCACTAGGTGTAATCACCAAATGCCAGATAATAGCACGGTTTGTCCTAGTTGCGGACAGCCGGTTATCCCTCCAGAACAAATTATTAAAGAAATAAAGATTCGCCGTTTGCAGCGCTACATCTTTTATTTCATTGCCGGTGCTATTGTTATTGCAGCTGTGGCTATTATGGTCAATATCTACAACACCAATACCAATTTGCTATTAGAGGTTAGCCAAGTCAAGCAAGATTTAGAAGGTGCTCAGGGTGAGTTGACTACTGCTCAAGCTGATTTAGAAAAAAAGAAACAAGACTTAGCCAAGATTCAGGCTGAATTATCGGCTAGCAATCAAAAAATGCAATCAGCCGACAGTCAATTAACCGAAAGAACCTCAGCCTATCAAGCTCTCCTAGATGAAAAAAGTCAATTAGAACAATCACAAAAACAATGTTCGATTGATTTAAATATGTCCGATGCCAATGTCTATGCTTTGATTGTTAAGCTGGGAGTTGGTGTTACCAATAAAAACTTAGCCAGTATTCCACTAGCCAATGCTAATCTTGGTGGTGATGATAATGATGGTGATGGTCTATCTAATGTTATTGAAAAATCATTAGGCACCAATCCTGATCAGTCCGACACTGATGGTGATGGCTTTGATGATAAAAGTGAAGTGACAACTGGCTACAATCCAGTCGGTAAAGGCATGCTACCAATTAATCCTAAGTATGTTAGTTCAGTCAAGGGCAAGATATTGTTGCAAATTGAAGGTGATAAATCAGCTTGGTATGTGGCTAGTGATGGCAAGCGTTATTTCTTGGGTAATCCAGGTGATGCTTATAAAGTAATGCGTCAAAACGAATATTGGACTAAAGATTGGTCTAGTAAATTTGTTCCAGTTCTTCCTGCTACTACCACAACCACTGTGCCTGAAGGCACCATGGAAAACTTTCCAATCGTCAATTAAAAATTAAGACAATATTTAGGGGGGGGCAAAAACAATTAGCGTCCGCTGATTGTTTTTATTTTGTTGGGCGGCTCGGTTAGATCGGCTTATATTCAGCGTTTAAGGGGGGAGCGTTGAATCTGGCTGGCCTAGCCGAGTGGCTTAATAAACCTCCCGCAAAATATATGTGGTTTAAAGTGGTTCAACTACTCAAGCGTTATCGTTTGGTAGTTTGTCTATTCTTGGGGTTAAATATTTTGGTGGCTATCGGTATTTTCTATTATCCGCGTTATCGTTTAATGGTTTGGCAGAAAAAATTGCTCCAGCCTTTTGTTGCTGATGCTAAGACAAGTTTGGGCGAGGAAACGCCTGAGGCAACTTATCATGCTTTTTGGCAGGCCTTGCAGTCTGGTCAAAAAGAAACAGCTCTGTCTTTAATTATTGGATTAAGACGGCCGTATTATCAGACAGCTTGGCAGACCGATGCTTATTGGCAACTAGATTCTTCACTACCAGAAGAGGTTGATTTGCTTTTTCAAGATGATTGTCTACCTGAAGCAATTGCTTGTAAACAGCAAGCAGTCTTGTCTTACAAAAAAGCTGATAGTAGTGATCAAAAAGATAATAATAGCGAACAAAAAGATGGGGGTGACGGGCGAATTGAGCTTTATCAAAATCTAGCCGGTCGCTGGCAGATTGGTGATATTTATTAAATATATGTGGCGGAGGAGATTGGCTAGTTTTGTTAGCCTTGGTTTCTTGTTGTTGTGGATACCAAAAATAGTCCAGGCTTATGATATTGGTGTAACTCATCAAAGGCTAACTATTTGGACAACTGAGCAATCAGCTCGAGCAATTACTACGGCGGAAAAAAATTGGCTTATCGCAGGCGCTGTGGCTGAAGATAGCCCGGTTAGTCGAACGCTTCATCATTTTTGGTCGCCACAAACTGATCAACCATTAAATAGCGGTCTTTATGCTGCTATGAATTTAGCAACCGCACCAGATTGGGGACAGACTGGCGATCGGCAAGCGAGTTGGCTGTATCAAGGTAAGTTTAGTTGGAATCAAGCAATTGAAGCCTATCGTCAGGGTGATTTAGAAAAGGCTTTTGTTAACCTTGGTCATGTTCTACATTTACTCCAAGATATGACTGTGCCAGCGCATGTTCGTAATGATCCTCATGAGTTAGGTGATAGCTATGAAAATTGGGCCTGGCAAAATCGTGATCAGATTAGTAGCTATCCCGGGATAGTTTATCCGCGCTGTCTTGATTATCGTGATTGTTTTCGCCAGTTAGCCCTGACAGTTAGTCAGCATTATTTTAGCCAGGATACCATTGATTACCAAACGCGGCCGCAAACTAGCGGTTATATTAATTATCGTGGCTATAAACTGGTTTATTATCAGGCAGATAGGCAGCGGTTTTTCCTTGATGATCAAGTCGAGGCTGATTATTGGCGCCAATTATCACCCTTGGCAGTTGGCTATGGTGCTGAATTATTGCGATTATTTTTCTTGTCAGTTGATGGACTGCTAACCGCCACTATTATTAAACCAACTACTACACCTACCGTTGCTGCGCCCATTACTACAATTCCTAGAGTTATCACCACTCCCAAAGTTACCACCACTATCAAGGTCGCTTCTACCACCAAGTCTACTACTGTTAAAGTTGCTGCTACTACTACT
>DAOQAO010000067.1:0-3962 GCA_035354095.1 bacterium
CCTGTATTCACCCCGCATTTGCTTGACCACTAGTTCACTATCTAGTCGACATTCTAATTCTTCAGCACCTAAAGCTTGAGCTTGTTTTAAAACTAACAGCAAGGCCTTGTATTCAGCTTGATTGTTGGTTGCTACCCCCAAAAATTCTGACCATTCACCAATAGTTAAACCCTCTGGATCTACTAAAACTGCACCAATACCAGCTGGCCCAGGATTACTCCTCGAACCACCGTCGCTATAACTAATTAATTTTTCGTGAACAAATTTTTTAGTCATATTTTAATCTTTATTTGATAGGCGTAGATCAACAATCTTGAGCTGCGGCTCAGCTTGGCCTTGCCAACGATTGATATCTAAATTATACACGATATCAATCTGATCATGAAGTTTTAAATGCTTTAAATTTTCAGCTTGACCAAAAGCTAGCGCCCAATAACTACCTAAACGAAGTTTAATGTGCTGGCTGTTAGCCCCCATGGTATTGATATCACGAATCGTCTGACGATAAGCCACCAATTTTGGCTGCGGATTGGCCTGGCCAAACGGAGCTAACTTTTCTAGCCACTCAGCAATTTCTAAATCAATCTCTTCAATTGATAACTCAGCGTCAATCATTAGCTTGGGCCTCAAATCAAGACCATTTAATTTAGCGGCGGTGGCTTTCTTTATATTGTTTAGAAAATTGGGCAACTGCTGAACCGTTAAGCTAAAGCCGCAGGCTCCAGCGTGACCACCATATTTTTCCAAATCACTAGCTACTTCTTCTAGCTGAGAAATCAAATTAAACCCCTCAACATTGCTGCGACCAGAACCTTTGTAGCCATGATCACTTTTGGTAATTACTAAAACCGGTTTAGCTAATTTCTCAGATAAACGACCGGCGACTAAACCAATAATCCCTTCTGGCCACGGCTCATTACCGCGACTAACAAAGGCCAGCAGGCTATCGTCTTGTTGTAATTCCAGTAGTTCATTTAAACAATAATCAACAATACTCTGGGTTTTTTGTTGTCGTTCAACATTTTTAACATTTAAATCTTCGGATAAATGAGCTGCCTCAGCTTGATCGGTGGTAGTTAGCAAACGATAAGCGGCATTGGCATGATCTAGGCGACCAGCCACATTGATTCTAGGGGTCAACTGCCAACTAATATTCCACTCATTGACCTCGCCATTAATCTGAGCCACTCGAGCTAGCTCTTTTAGACCAACCCTATGCCACTCATTCATAACTTTAATACCCTGACGAACCAATTGGCGATTTTCCCCAACCAAAGGTACACAGTCAGCAATCGTGCCTAAAGCAACCAAGTCTAGACAACGATCTCTAAGAATTTTCTTCTGATCGTCAGCAATAGTTGAGCGCTGTAAAATCGCTTCAACCAATTTAAAAGACACGCCAACGCCAGCCAAATATTTACAAGGATAATTTTCCTTGAGCATAATTGGATCAATAATTGGACAATCCGGCCAATCACTGGCATCTGGCGATTCACGATGATGATCAGTTACTACCACCTCAATTCCCTTACTTTGAGCATAGGCTACCTCCGCTTTATTGCGAATTCCAGTATCCACCGTAACAATTAGCTTGGCTCCCGCTGCAGCTAATTCATCAATAGCGGCCTGGTTGAGACCATAACCCTCAGTAACTCGATCTGGTAGCCAAATTCGAGTTTTAGCCTTTAGAGTAGCTAGGGTTTCCAGTAAAATAGTACTGGCCGTAACACCATCAGCATCATAATCACCATAAACCACAATTAAATCGCCAGCTTTGATGTGTTTAACGATTATTTCAACCGCTTCATTTAACTGACTAAGATCGCCAGCCCCGCAAACAGCTGATTCCAAACCTAAAAATTGACGCGCTTCGGTCAATTCTTTTATTCCCCGATTTTGAAGAATTTTTACAATAACTTCTGGCAAGCCAAGATCGGCCAACTCATGACCATTCTCAAGAGAGACTGGCGCCACTTGCCAGAGGCGCTCATCAGCCATATTAAAGGCCCATGAACATTGTCCAAGCCACCATTGAGACTACGACAAAAGTACTGATAATAATCCAAATAACCTTAATTACCTGTCGTCTAGTCACCTTTTTTTTGTTCTTACTCATATATGAAAATAAAAAATTAACGCTTTAATAATTTAACAAAAGTTTCACTAGGAATGTCAACACTGCCACGACCCATAGCCATCATCTTTTTCTTACCTTGGCGCTGTTTTTCCAGTAATTTACGCTTACGAGTAACATCACCGCCATAGAGTTTAGCTGTAACATCCTTACGAAAGGCTGAAATTCTTTCACCAGCCACCACTTGTCCACCAACTGCTGCCTGTAATTTTATAACAAACATTTGACGAGGCAAAGTGTCTTTGAGGGTTGTGACAACATCTTTACCACGGCGAAAAGCTTCATCACGGTAAACAATCATCGCTAGTGATTCCACCAGGTCTTCAGCGACTAAAATATCCAAACGGACAACTTCAGCTGGTCGATAATCAAGCATTTCATAGTTAATTGAGCCATAGCCAGAGGTATAACTCTTCATCTTGTCATAAAAATCAGTCAAAATCATGCTAAGTGGCATTTCATAGTGAAGTACCACTCGAGTTTCATCTAAATACTCAGTATTTCGGTAAATACCCCGCTTTTCTTGGGCTAAATTCATAACCGCCCCCAGATATTCTTTTGGTGTAACAATATCTAAAGTCACCCATGGTTCCTCAATATGTTCAATTTCGGCTGCACTTGGTAGCTGCTGCGGACTACGAATAATTTCAGATTCAATAGTATTTTTACGAAAAACCTTATAGGCAACACTAGGAACAGTAACAATTAAATCTAGATTAAATTCTCGTCTTAGTCTTTCTTGAAATATTTCTAGATGAAGTAACCCTAAGAAACCACAACGAAAACCAAAACCCAAGGCTTGCGATTGCTCTGGTTCATAAGCTAGGGCAGCGTCGTTTAGCTTGAGACGGCCCATAGCTTCACGCAAGTCTTCAAATTCATTGCCCTCCTTGGGAAATATACCGGCAAAAACCATTGGCTTGACCTCAGCATAGCCCTTGAGCGGCAAAGCTTGATCAACAGTTTTAACTAAAGTAACCGTGTCACCAACTCGACATTCACTAACTTCACGAAAACTAGTAATAATATAGCCAATTTCGCCGGTTTTTAAATGATCACTTGAGTGATAGTTTGGATCAAAAAAGCCAACATCTAAAGCCTCGCTTTCAGCCTTGGTGGCCATCAGTCTAATCTTATCACCTTTATTTATCTGCCCATCAACAACTCTAATATAGGCAACTACACCACGATATTCATCATAATTGGAATCAAAAATCAGAGCTCTCAGGGGCTTGTCTTCTTGACCGCTCGGTCCAGGAACAGCCTCGATAACTCTTTCTAAAATAGCCTCCACCCCAACTCCAGTTTTACCTGAAGCTGAAATTATCTCATCTTCACGGCAACCAAGTAGCTTAACAATTTCCGCCTTAGTTTTTTCAACATCAGCCGCTGGCAAATCAATTTTATTGATCACCGGAATAATTGCTAAATCTTGTTCTAAAGCCAAATAAAGATTGGCGAGAGTCTGAGCTTGAATCCCTTGAGTAGCATCAACGAGTAAAATAGCCCCTTCAACAGCTGCCAAACTACGAGACACTTCATAACTAAAATCAACATGACCCGGAGTATCAATTAGATTGAGCTCATAGCCCTTGTATTTCATGTTAACCGGTGTCAGTTTGATCGTAATACCGCGTTCTCTTTCCAAATCTAGACGATCTAGCACCTGGTTGGTCATTTTGCGTGGGTCAATCGTGCCAGTAAATTCTAAAAGACGGTCAGCTAAAGTTGACTTACCATGATCAATATGGGCAATAATACAAAAATTGCGGATCTTTTCCATACCCGTGGATTATATCTCCCATTATGCTGGACGAATCGCTCCAAG
>DAOQAO010000068.1:0-3889 GCA_035354095.1 bacterium
ATTTGCGGTGTTTGATTATTGATTTGGTCAACGCTAAGCCCGTATTTTTCACTATAAAGAGTGTCAACCGAGCAAAATTTAGCTTGGCCATAATCAAAACCAAGTTTTTCTGCAACAGCTTTAACAATTTCTTCCGAATCACCTTCCACTTCAACAAAAGGCTCTAGAAATGGCCATTCATCAATCGTAATTTCAACCCTGTCTAATAACCACAGCTCGCGACGGCTTTCCTGAAAGGCTTTTTCCTGACAACCAATACTCACTAACAATTCTTTAGCCTGAGCAAAACTATCAACCACGATTTGAATTTCTTTTTGATCAGTAATAGTCTCACCATCAATAATTTTCAAGCTCATAGTAATTCGATCACCTTCATCACGAACACGCAGCCAACCACCTTTAATTTGGTTACTTTCTGGCAAACGAAAGACTGAGCGCCGTTGTAAAAACTCGTCTTTAACCTTGGTAGCTCCAATAGCCTTTAGTCTTTGTTTAATGTCATCCTTGTTAACATTAGTAAAAGTGGCTTCGTATTCGATGTACATAAAAAAATATTAATTATGTTTAATTACCATTTCCATCTCGGGAATATAGTTACCGCTAATCGGCATCTTCAATTTCTCTTGGGTAAATCGCCGACCATTATCAACAAAACCAAGCTTTTGATAAAACTTCATAGCCGCAAGATTGTAAACCGCTAAACAAACAAAAATATCTAGCTTGGAATCAAAAAATTTATTAATTTCCTGCCAAAAAATTTGGCCAATACCTCGGCCTTGATAGCTAGGCAAAACATAAATAGCCATTAATTCATTTCGATCACCACTTCTGGTAGCCGAACAAATACCAACAATTTCTTGCTGGTCTTTAGCAACCAAAAAGAGTTCATTGTCGTTTTGACAAGCTAGGGCTTGTCGCCTTTTTTCCAAAAAACTAGTAGTAAAGCGCTCCTTAAATCTTGCCTCAATATCTTCAACAGTTATACCATATTCTTCACTAGGATAAGTTGCTAACCAAGTTTTATAAAGAACCGTTTGGATAGCCAAAACATCTTCCGGACTAGCTTTGGTAAGGGTGATCATAAGTATATCTCTGCCAAATTATACTTAGCTTAATTTTGTTTAATCGATTTTTTCTATCTCACAACCAGAGTCAAGAAATGTTTCGGCAAAATACCACTCGCCATCATTGGAGTAGGCAGCCTCATCAAAAAGCACTTCAACTTGACCATCAGTCTTAACAATCTTGCCCTGAAATTCATGGTCGCTATAAAGACTGACATCAATATCGTTACGCTCACTGCCCAGGCTAAACTCACCTTCATCAGGCAAATCAAGGCCATAATCGGCTTGAAAGCGATCGCGGACTGCGCTCCACTGGTTTAAAGGTATTTTAACCTGATAAAGCGGCGGACAAGACTTTGGTCTTTCCGGCCGATCAGGAATACCATCAAGCTTAAAAAAATTGGTAGTCATAAGTTTGTGGTTAATTTTTGGTTATTTAATTATAGACTGTTTATTCTGCAACCGATGGGCCACAATCGGCGATACCAGCAGGGCCAATAAAACAAAAATCCAGGTTTCGCCCTGCCAAAAATAATAAGTTCTAATAATCTCTGACCAAGCCAAGTGGCGCAGGCCAAGATTCATCAACAACTCAAAAATAAAGGTCATGCCAGCCCAGATCGACCCCATTGTCCACAGTTCTTTGGCGGTATAATTTCGCCGCTGACGGCGTAGGAAAAGATAAATGGCGACAAAAAACAAAGCAATTCCCGACAGACTGCTTAGTTGATGAGCCCAAAAGCCGATATACGGCTCTAGCAGCGGTTTGTAGGTTGTTTCTCTAATAGTTGCGTTAATGAGCGCCAAAACTAACAGGCAAAACCAAAATAAAATGACTGGTTGGTATTTTTTTAGCATAATTTAAAAACATCAAGACACTCCTGTTTAATTATTCTTTACCCAAATCATTTTTAAATTCTACCGGATGATTAAAATCGGCCTTTTTAGTTTCCACAACTATAGAATAATTAACCTCGGGCGATTGACTGACAAACTGCCAAGACCCAGCAGGCTCATTAAAAAAACCGTCTTTTTTCACTAAATAAATAAAACCGTTTTCTTGGCTAATATACCGACCGTCCTCTGGAGTATGCACCACTAGCTTTAATGGATGCTGATCATCATATTGATAAGGATACTCTAAATTGACATTACGATTAGAGTAGATTGAACGCATGATGGCGATGGCCGATCTGTCTGAGGCAAAAACCTTGCCAAATTGAGATTTTAAATAGTTATCCTTAATCTCGATTATTGAGCCATGCATTAAATAGCCATACTTGGCGCAGATATAATCTAAGAAAACCTCCAATCTAATGCCTTCGGTCTCTAAATCATTGACCTTGTCCACACTAATTTTGATAACATTATTAAAATTTTCTGACATTAGCTGATCAAAAAAATCATCCATCTTTTTCTCAATAGATTGGACGACTTCTTGACTATGCAGCTGTAAGAAATCCAATTTTTCCATAGCATAAAACAAATATAGTGTGGTAATTATATCATATTTTAGTCTTGATTCCCATGGCAAAATAGACTCGATACCTGGGTCGCTTTACACGATTTCATCAGAGCACGGGATGTAGGAATCGAACCCACACCAGAACTTTTGGAGAGTCCTGTACTACCATTATACTAATCCCGCAATACGGCCAAATGGCCGCGGATACAAGGAACTATTTAGTTTCCTTGTGTTCGGTGTGCTGATTGCACTTTGGGCAATATTTCTTAATTACCAAACGGTCCTTAATCACCTTCTTATTCTTGTGAGAAAAGTAGTTGATGGACTTGCAAACAGTGCACTCCAATTTGATCATGTTGTCCTGAGACATAAGCTGACTTATCTGATTTAAATTAGTTACTAATCTATATTAGCCCAATATCCATGCAAATTGCAATAGCTACTGGCTCTTCCGCCACTCTTGGCCCCAGCAAAAAAGGCTTCTGGCCTTTGTCCAGGAATTAATTCTTGAAGATAATTTTGGCCATCAATTTGATATTCAATCCATTTTATATAATGCTCGGCTTCCATTGGATGTGGCATTGACCCGATTTTAACCATTATACCATCATCTCTAACTTCAATTACTGGCACATGCTTTTCTTGACTAGCCTCAACCGTATTAGCTTGAAGCAATTCCATAGGCTGACCGCAGCAAACTAGTTCACCAGCACCGGCCTGACGAACTTCAACAATATTACCGCAAATATTACAGCGATAAATCTGATTAACCGCTGTCATATTAGTAAGTTTCAACCATTAACTCAAAATAGCCTTGTGGATGGTGACAGGCTGGGCATTCGGTTGGGGCTTCTGGCCCTTCATGAACATAGCCACAATTATTACACTTCCAACGAACTGGCTGTTCGCGCTTAAAGGTTGTGCCATTTTCTAAATTAGCTAGTAGTTTGCGGTAGCGCTTTTCATGAGCTTCTTCAACATCGGCTACTTCTCTAAAAGCAACTGCCAAATCAGGATGACCTTCTTCTTCGGCTTCTTGAGCCATTTGAGGATACATACTCTGATATTCATGACTTTCGCCATCAGCGGCTGCCTTCAAATTGTCAGCTGTCTCACCAATCAAGCCCAAAGCCTTGGCCCAAAGCTTGGCATGTTCTTTTTCATTATTAGCGGTTTCTTCAAAAATATTGGCTATCTGAATAAAACCGGCCTTACGAGCGACTGAAGCAAAATAGCTATACTTATTGCGCGCCATTGATTCGCCAGCAAAAGCATCGTGCAAATTTTTGGTTGTCTTTGGTCCGTAATTTGACATAAATATAGAAATTAATGAATTAAAGCAAGTCTAACCTGCCATCAA
>DAOQAO010000069.1:0-3743 GCA_035354095.1 bacterium
CGGTTGCCTTAACATTTAAGATACCGTTAGCATCAATATCAAAGGAAACTTCAACTTGAGGGATGCCGCGAGGTGCTGGTGGAATTCCATCTAAAATAAAGCGACCTAGAGATTTATTGTCGGCGGCCATTGGGCGTTCCCCTTGAACGATGTGGATTTCAACACTAGTTTGACTATCAGCCGCAGTTGAGAAGATTTGGCTCTTGGAAGTTGGTATAGTAGTATTGCGCTCAATTAAAGGAGTAGCTACACCCCCTAGGGTTTCAATACCCAAGGTCAGTGGGGTAACATCTAAAAGTAAGACATCCTTGACATCTCCTTGTAGGACACCAGCTTGGACAGCTGCACCTAGAGCTACAACTTCGTCTGGATTAACACTCAGATTTGGTTCTTTACCAAAGAATTCTTTAACTTTAGCTTGAACCATTGGCATGCGAGTCATACCGCCAACCATAATAACTTCATCAATATCGCCAAGGCTAAAACCAGCATCAGCTAAGGCTTTTTTACATGGTTCGATGGTTTTTTCAACTAAATCGCCGACCAAATTTTCCAGTTGAGCACGAGTTATTTTCATCACTAAGTGCTTAGGACCATTAACATCGGTAGTAATAAAAGGTTGATTGATTTCAGTTTCATTTAAAGTAGACAGCTCAAT
Source organism: bacterium (assembly GCA_035354095.1). Lineage (GTDB taxonomy): Bacteria > Patescibacteriota > Patescibacteriia > Patescibacteriales > Patescibacteriaceae > UBA1359. The sequence continues at coordinate 659 of DAOQAO010000069.1, forward strand.
TTTAGCTTTTTCAGCAGCTTCTTTTATGCGCTGCAAGGCTAAAGTATCTTTTGACAGATCAATCCCCTGATCTTTTTTAAATTCATCAATAATCCAGGCAATAATTCTTTGATCAAAATCTTCACCACCCAAGTGGGTATCACCGTTGGTAGCTTTTACTTCAACAGTATCTTCAGAAATATCAAGAATAGAAATATCGAAAGTTCCACCACCTAAATCATAGACAGCGATTTGTTGTCCTTTCTTTTTATCAAAACCATAAGCTAGAGCTGCGGCAGTTGGTTCGTTGATAATTCGCTTAACTTCTAGTCCAGCGATTTTGCCAGCATCCTTGGTGGCTTGGCGCTGAGAATCATCAAAATAAGCTGGAACCGTAATGATAGCTTCAGTTACTGGCTCACCAAGTCTAGATTCGGCGTCAGCTTTAATTTTGGCTAAAATCATAGCTGAAACTTCTTGTGGGGTGTAGTCTTTGTCTTGCATTTTTACTTTCACCCCTTCACCCGATTGAGTGATAGTATAAGGAACATTTTTAAGATCTCTTTGAACTTCTTCGTCTTGAAATCTTCGTCCAATAAGTCTTTTAACAGCGTAGACAGTGTTTTCGGGGTTAGTGACGGCTTGACGACGAGCTGCTTGACCAGTTAGTCGCTCACCATTTTTAGAAATAGCAACAACAGAAGGAGTAGTTCTATTGCCTTCGGCATTTTCTAAGATTTTTGGCTGGCCAGCTTCCATTACAGCAATGGCGCTGTTGGTAGTGCCCAAATCAATTCCAATAATTTTACTCATATGCGGTAGTTTATTATAAAAGTTATATTATTTCTTTTTATTAGTAATTTTAATAGTTTTTGGTTTTGTTTCTGGAGTTTTAGGAATCATAATTTTTAAAACTCCATCTTCGGCAATTGCTTCAGCTTTGTCACCTTGAACATGAGCTGGCAATGGAATGCTGCGATAAAAGCTACCGCGGCGAATTTCTTTGCGATAGTAGTTTTTTTCGTCAACTTCGCTGTGTTTTTCACCCTCACCTTTAATGCAGATAGTGTCGTTTTCAATTGAAATCTGGACATTTTCCGGTTGAATGCCGGCTAATTGGGTTTCAATAATGACATTATCTTTATCTTCGTACATATCAATGGCTGGTACGAAATTGTGTTGATCGGCTCTTAAGGCTGGTAAAAAATCATTAAAAACTTTTTCCGCCTCTTCGATGCTGTCAAAAAATGGATTCCATTTTACTAGTCCTTTCATATGTTTTTAAGTTAATTATTTAATTTTCTTTTTTATATTGATAAACTTTGACTCTAGCTGGGGTAATGATTCTCTCGGCCAATTGGTAGCCTGGTTTAATTTCTTCAGCCACCAGATTATCTAATTTTTTGTCATCTGTTGCCACAATTTCGATAGCATCCATGGAATTGTGGTTAAATGATTGCCCAATGGTTTTTATTTCAGTTAGGCCTTGTTGATTTAAGAAATTTTCAAATTGCTTAATAATATAATTGATACCTTCAAGCCAACTAGCTGTATTTTCTGGATTGAAATGCTTGCAGGATAGTTTTAGATTATCAAAGACTGGCAGTAGTTCTAATAATAATTGTTCGTTGGCGTATTGGACATAATGAGATTTATCCTTTTGATGCTGCTTGATTAGGTTCTGCTGTTCAGCTAGAGCTCGTTGGTATTTGTCAGTGAGCTCCTGGACAAGTTTATTGTTTTTCTTGGATGGCTCGGTGGACATAAGCAATTAAATTAAGATTATTCTGATAATTGGTTCTCAGTGGTGAGAGAAGACCGAATAGGCCGATATTTTGACCAAAACGATACTTGGTCAGTATAGTGCTAGAAAAGTCACCAAAAGGGCTTTCTTGACCGATTAGAATGGTTGGTTCATCAGCAGTTTCATTGAAAAATCCATCAATAATTTCTTCTAGACTGTCAATTACTTGAGAAATATCATAAACCATTGATAGTTGACGAAATTCTGGTTGGCTCAGTAGTCCACTCAGTCCAGTATAATAAGAATTATAGCGATGGAAAGACCAAAATACAGCGCTATTAGTTATTTGAGCCAAAGTTTTGGCTAGCTGTTTCCAACTTTCTGAAAAATTATCCATGGCTGGATCAATAGCTTTTCTAGATTGGTTAGAAGGCTGACCAGCTTTGATTGACTCAGCTAAAAGACGATAGGCAGCTTCAGTTGGGATGCGACCAGCTGAAGTATGAGGTTGGATAATATAGCCAGTCTCCTCTAGGTAAGCCAAGTCATTGCGAACCGTCGCTGGTGAAAAATCTAGTTGGTATTTATCAACTAGATACTGAGAAGCAACTGGTACAGCAGTTTGAATGTAGTCTTCGGTTAATAATTTGAGAATTAGGTCAGCTCTTGATTCCATATTAGATATAATTTAGTTGACTTTCAGAAGTATATCATCGTTAGCAGTCTAATGTCAAGAGTGCTAAAATATAAAAAAATAGAACCGTTTTTAGGCGGTTCTATAAAAAATACAAAAGCTATTTTTAGAATTTTAGAATAGAGAAAGCTTATCAATAATAACTTCTTTTTGGCTCTGTAGGATTTGGTGAACAAAGACATCAGCCATACCACGACGATAATCAAATTCTTCCTGATCCATTAAGGTGTAACGAACTGAATGACCAGCCCCCTGTTCAATTTTTTTAACTAGGTCGCCAAGCTTTGTTTTATTAAAGTGATCACTAACAATAAACAGATCGGTTGGAGCTGTGGTATCATTGGTGAAAAAGCCGGTCAGAATAAGTAAATCAATTGAACCAAGTTTTTGTAAATCATTAAGTATTTTACTTTCTTGACCAACCTCTGCTTTGGCTAAAAGTGCTCGTAATTCTGGCAGTAAATAAAAATCTTGATTGACTTGATAAAACTTTTTGTCCAGTTTTTGATTGCGACTATTTTTAACGCTAAGTAGTCCGATGCCCTCCAAGTTGACTAATTCTCGGCGAACAGAATTGAGCTGTAGGTCTAATTCGCGGGATAGTTGGCGAATGTAGAAACAGTCCTCTGGACCAGCGAACAAGAATAGTTTTAGGAGTTTTAATCTAG
>DAOQAO010000070.1:0-3642 GCA_035354095.1 bacterium
CAGTCATGAAGGTCAGCTTTCGTTAGATATTTATCAAAACGAAAAAAACTTGATTATCAAATCAACCATTGCTGGAGCTCGTCCGGAAGATATCCAAATTTCGATTAAAAACGATCTATTAACTATTCGCGGTAAACGAGATTTACCAGATGACATTGCTGATGCTGACTTCTTGTTCCGTGAATGTTACTGGGGCGCATTTTCTCGGTCAATTATTCTACCAATCGATGTCCAAGCCGATAAAATTAAAGCTTCAATGGATAATGGTGTTTTAACAATTATTTTGCCCAAAGCTCCAGAAGCTAAACAAATTGTTATCAAAGTCAAAAATCAATAATCTATGCACTATCAATTGACTTTAAAAAATTTAACTGACTCCTCTGCTATATTAGTCAATAAAACCGGACAGGAATTTGTCTGGCCAATAAACCAGTTACCACAAAATAGCCAAGTCGGCCAAATTTTCAATTGCGTCTTGGTTAATCCAGTCAGTCTTGAGGACGACGACCAAGCAATTGCTAAAAGCATCTTGAATGAATTATTAAAAATAAGTTAATCCCGCTATGCCAATCCCCAAAATAACCATACCTAAACCAAATAAAACTTGGCTGATTTGGTTATTGTCAAGTATTGGGGTACTAATAATAGTCTTGGCTGGCGGCGGCTATTACGGCTTTAAACATTATAACAATCGTTTTCTCCCTAAAACTTCAATTGGTAGCCTAGATATCTCCGGTCTAACCTACTCTCAAGCTGAAGAACTTGTTTCTAGCCGTTGGAACAAATTAGCTGAAACTGGTTGGGTTTTTAACCTTGCCACTACTTCAAAAACTATCCTACCAACTACTGGCTCAACTGAAGGCAGCCTCGTTTTTGCTTTTGATCAAGAAAAAAGTCTAGAAACAGCTTGGCAAAAAAATCATCAGGGCAACTTTGGACAGAAATTACTATCAATTATTAAAAGCAGTCTTTTGGGACAAAAAACTATTGCTGCCATTACTATTAATGAAGCTTTATTAGAGGAAAATTTACAAACAACCTTTCAGCCATCAATTAATGTCTCTAGTCCAGCCAAAATTAAAGTTACTGCTACTGGCTCTTATGAAATCACCCCGGAAGTCGCTGGTCAAAAAATAAATTATACCGAAGCGATTAAATTTTTTGGGCAACAATTAACTAATCTCGAACAAAAACCAATCGACCTAATCGTCACTACCGATCAACCAGTCATCAATCAATCAGCTATTGGTGACCTTACCCCAGTTATTAAGAAATACCTTGATTTGGCCCCACTAACCCTTACCGCCAGTAGCAGTGATAAAACTTGGCCAATTAACCAGCAAACTATTGCTGATTGGCTTACCCTCGAAATGGTTGATGATCAAATAACTGTTGGTCCAGACAAAAATTTAATTGCTGATTATTTAAAAAATAAGCTAGCCACTGATATTGACATTGAGCCGCAAACTGGAAAATTTAAAAAAGTTAACAATCGCCTAGAGCAATTTACCCCGGGTCAAGATGGCCAAAAATTGCAAATTGAACCAAGCGCGCTAGCTATTGAACAAGCTCTGCGCAGCGACCAAAAAACTGCCACTCTATCAATTGAAGAACTAAAAAATCCACTAGATGAAAATGACCCCAGTAGTTTAGGTATAGTTGAAATTATTGGTACTGGGCAATCTGATTTTACTGGCTCAACTGCCAATCGTGTCCACAATATTAAAACTGGCGCCAATCAAGTTGCTGGCCATTTAGTTGCCCCTGATGAAGAATTTTCTTTAGTTAGTCTTTTAGGTGAAATTGATGCCAGCAGCGGCTATAAAACTGAGTTAGTTATCAAAGAAGGCAAAACTATTCCTGAATACGGCGGTGGTCTTTGCCAAGTGGCGACCACTCTTTTCCGCACCGCCCTAGCTAGCGGACTGCCAATCACCCAACGGCAAAATCATTCCTACCGCGTTAGCTATTATGAACCTGCCGGAACTGACGCTGCCGTCTATATTCCTTGGCCAGATTTACGCTTTGTAAATGATACTGGGAAATATATTCTAATTCTTAGTGAAATTAGCAGTCGTAAACTTTATTTCCATTTTTGGGGAACTAAAGACGGCCGTCTAGCCGAGCAAACTAAGCCAACTATCTATAATATAGTAAAGCCACCAGCTAAAAAACTAATTGAAACTGACGACTTAAAACCAGGCCAAGTAAAATGCACTGAAAAGGCCCATAACGGCGCTGATGCCTACTTTGACTATACTGTCACCTATGCTAATGGAGAAGCTAAAAATAAACGCTTTAAATCGCATTATGTGCCTTGGCAAGAGGTCTGCCTAGTTGGCAAAGGTGCTACTTCATCTACTTCGACCATGGCAACAACTACTCCAAAAACCAGTACTACCACGCTACCTAGCGCTAATAACACCCCTACTGCTAGTAGTACTTCTAAAGCCCCTGAGCCAATTATCATTCTGCCCAATCCAACCAGCACTGAGGCCGCCATTTAAACCATTAAAGCAAAACAAAAACACGAGCCGCTAAACTCGTGTTTTTTATACAAACTGACTCCGGTAGGGCAGGCAAGAAACCTTTCTCCAGGACAGATCCAGTCTCAACCAGATACGGCTTACAGAAAAATCCCCATGCTTGTCGTGCCTAACCCACCGCAATCAATTTATATTTTAAAGTGTCTTAACTTTTTCAAGCTGACTAAGTAATATAGCACAAATTAAAAATCTTGTCAAGACTTAAAGATAGACGCTCAAGTTATTAGAAATACCTGCCCTAAATCTTGACAAAACCCCTATAATATCTTAGGGTTAAGTATAAAATCAAAATAAAAAGGAGGGTGTCATGGCCTGCAATCAAGAAGAAACAAAATCTGAATATGCTTGTGAATGTGGCCAGATTTTAATTGACCACGATAATCGAGTAGTCGCCAACAAAATAGAAAGTGGCGACCATAATGGCATTATCGCCTGTCCTAATCCTAACTGCCAAAAACAATACAGGATTATCTATAATGCCTGTAAAACAGAAAAGATTTCTCCAATATCAACCAAAACTATTTAATTACAACTTTAGAGAGCCCCAATTGGCTCTCTTTTTTATTGGTAAATCTTTTTAGGTAACAAAAAACACCATGATTCTGGCGCTGACTTACTTTCCCAGGGCTTGATGCGGCCCAAGTATCATCAGTACTGGAAGGCTTAACTTCTGAGTTCGGGATGGGATCAGGTGGAACCCTTCCGTTTGAAGCACCAGAATTATGGTGTCTTTTGTTTATTGTCAAATCAGTTTACAAAAATTTTGCAATCTTGAAAACAAAATTGTGGGAAAATCAAACGACTTATTAGTATTCCTCGGCTCAATGCATTACTGCACTTACACCTGGAACCTATCAACCCAGTCATCTCCTGGGAGTCTATGAAACCTAATCTTGAAGACAGCTTCGCGCTTATATGCTTTCAGCGCTTATCTTAACCGAAGATAGCTACCCAGCGATGCCCTTGGTAGGACAGCTGGTACACCAGAGCTTCGTGCTTCCCGGTCCTCTCGTACTAGGGAAGCGCCTTCTCAAGTTTCCACGATCATAGTGGATAGGAGACCGACCTGTCTTACGACGGTCTGAACCCAGCTCGC
>DAOQAO010000071.1:0-3413 GCA_035354095.1 bacterium
CGAACCCACGAATAGCAGTTTTGCAAACTGCGGCCTTGGACCACTTGGCGACGTGACCGTAAAACAAAACTAGTCTAACAGAAAAGCTGACTATCGGCAAGTCTAGGATTATTTGCGATTATTAGCCTATATTTATTGGTTATAATTGACTTGAAGCTATTAAAATGATAGAGTGGGGATTAGTTTTGATTCAAAAAAGCAAGCATATTGCCAAACAAAGAAATTCTCGACTGCTAAAGGGGTTGGTAGTTCGAGGACTAATTATAATCATTAATATTTTGCTTAAAGCCAAAAAAGTTATTTTTTGGTTGTTTCATCATTTCTTCAAGATTTTTAACTGGGTAGTGATTTATCGTCCCTTGGTTTGGTTGTACACTTCTTTTTTAAAAGTTCGCCGTCGTTTGATTAATCATTATCAAAGAAATCTTTGGTTGGCCGCGGGAACGATTATTTCGATTGCGGTGGCCATTACTATTAGTAATTGGCAAGAAAGTGATCGGTTGGTTGCAGCCGAAGATTTGGTTAGAGGAACTTGGCTGTCACAGATGGTTGGTGATGAATTTAATCAGCTCAATGATATTGTAATTGATGATCGGACCAACCAAGAATACAACTTTAATCGAGAAAATGTTTTAATCAGTAAATTGAGTGTTACTGGTGTGACAACTCCTGGAACAACTGGGTTGGTTGGAATGGCAACTGATCGTTGGATTTATAGTTTAGGAATTGCTAATTTGCCAAAAGCTATCGAGCAATCCAATCTTAGTGCTGCGGTTGGCAGTCGGGGTATTACTTATTACACAGTTAAGATTGGTGATACTTTAAGCGGTTTGTCTAAAGCTTTTGGGGTTAGCCTCAATACTATTGCTTGGCAAAATGGTTTGAGCGCCAAGACGGTTATTAGACCAGGTGATAAATTAACGATTTTGCCGGTAAGTGGTGTTCTACATAAAGTTAAATCTGGCGATAGTTTGTCCAAAATTGCTAAGCTATATAAAGCTGATGCCAATGCCATTGCTAATTATAATAATCTCAAAAATGATCGAGTAGTAATTGGTCAATCTTTAATTATTCCTGGCGGCCAACAGCCAGTGACAGTTGCTAGTCAGGTTAGTCAGACAATTAGCAAGAATTTGGCACCAAAAGTTCAACAAGTGTTCAGTAATGTTAAAAAGACGGTTAAAAATAATATTGGTTCTGGGGCAATGACTTGGCCGACCTCTGGACATCGAATTACTCAGTATTATTCTTTGCGTCATAATGGTTTAGATATTGCCAATAAAGTTGGAACACCTATTTATGCTGCTGATGGTGGTCGAATTGAAATTGCAGCTGGCGGTTGGAATGGTGGCTATGGCAATACTATTGTAGTTAATCATGGCAAATTGAAGACTCGTTATGGTCATTTATCAAGACTTTACGTAAAAGTTGGTCAAACCGTTGTCAAAGGTCAGGTGATTGGCGAAATGGGCTCGACTGGTCGCTCGACTGGCCCGCATTTGCACTTTGAAGTTATGTCTGGTAAAGTGAGATACAATCCGTTAAATTACATCCGTTAATTATGCTCTTGCGTTTTTTTGGAGGATTAGCTATCGTAGTAGTCGGTTACTTTATTGTAGCTAAGCGCGAATGGCTATTAAACAATTTCGGACGAATTGAGTTTTTTGAAACTAAACTAAGCTCTTTTGGCGGTTCTCGCTTGGCTTATAGTTTAGTTGGCCTGATCGCGATATTCTTCGGCTTTGTCGTTGCCTTCGGACTCTGGGGTAATTTCCTAGGTTGGGCACTAGAGCCAATTATGCGTCATCAGCTAGATTATTAGGGGCCTTTAGCTCAGCTGGCTAGAGCACCTGCTTTGCAAGCAGGGGGTCAAGGGTTCGAATCCCTTAAGGTCCACCATCAAAAATTCCACCGAAGAGGTGGAATTTTTGTTTTGTGCGGAAGTGGCTTGTTTGCTGTATAAGTTAGCGGTTTTGTTGGAGTCGATGCGATTCGAACTTTGGGAGACCTTTTGGCGGATTTGGGGAGCGTTTGAAAATTTTGTGGCTTAGATTAGAGGGGAATTATCTTTTGGTTCGTGGTTCGAACTTGGGGCGAATATTTGTTAAAAAGGGTTCTGGTAAAAGATCGTGGAAGCGATATAATATAACCAAGTTTTACCAGCCAATTATGACAACCCCAAAAACAATCGGATCTAAGATTAAAGCGTGGAGAGCAATAAAGGATTTGACCCAAGATGAATTGGCCAAGAAGGCTTATTTGCCATATCCAACGCTTGTTAAAATAGAATCGGATGCTGTTCAAAATCCGTCAATTGATACGGTTGTGAAGATTGCAGAAGGGTTGGGAGTTACTTTAGATGAGTTAATCAAATAAGCCTATGCAGACACAAGACACGAAACAACTGATGACAATAAAAGAGGCTGCTTTATGGGCTAGTGAATTTTTAAGGCGAGCAATAAACGAATCAAATATTTCTTATTTGATTCAATATGGAAAGGTAAAAAAATATGGAGAAAACGGTAGTACCCAAATACATATTGATGACTTAAAAAGTTATTATCAATCGTTTAATGGGCAAAGAGAGGTTGAGTGGAAAAAAAGACTAGGTGACGATCTTAACTGGTCGCTTTCTTTTGATCATTTACGTGAGAAAGATACTACCAAACATGTACATAGATTGCATCCGTATAAAGGCAAGTTTATTCCTCAGTTAGTGCAGTATTTTATTGATGAGCACACTGACAGTTTTAAACAAAGTGCTTTCTTTAAAGAAGGCGATATTATTCTAGATCCATTTTCTGGTTCAGGAACAACATTAGTGCAGGCGATTGAGATGGGGATGCACGCTATAGGTGTTGATATTTCACGGTTTAATTGCATGATCACTGATACCAAATTGCTTGATTATGATACGAAGTCTCTTAGAGATGATATTCAAGTTATAAACAGAGCAATTTCAAATTTTGAGGTTGACGGAAAGATTGATGAATTCGAAAGAGAAGTATTTATTGAATTATCTAAATTCAATAACAAAAATTTTCCTTCGCCAGAATTTAAAAGAAGAGTTTATCAAAGAGAAATTGATGAAAATGGGTTTGCCGCTGAAAAAGAAAAGCAATTTTTGGTTATTTATCTGGATTTGGTAAAAAAATTTAATATTAAATTAAAACAAGAAAAAAGTATCAACTTTTTAGATAAGTGGTACATAAAAAATGTTCGAGATGAGATTGATTTTGCTTTCGAACAAATAAAACAAATTAAGGATGAAAAAAATAAGAGATTGCTGGCAATAATTTTGAGCAGAACAATTCGTTCGTGTAGAGCAACTACTCACTCAGACTTAGCGACGCTCAAAGAGCCACAAATCACTACATATTACTGCTGGAAACACAAAAAAATCTGTAAGCCAT
>DAOQAO010000072.1:0-3372 GCA_035354095.1 bacterium
TATCAACCCACTACAATCATAATTATTAACGGCTGCATTATAAATTATCTCGGCCGCTGTTTTAGTGGCTCCATAATAATCAGTCGTCTGATAAGTCGCCAAAAAACTATTGCGCTCTTCTAAAAATCTTTGAATTTCTCCCAAACTCATCACTGAAGTATCGGTTATTTCTTGATCGGTAATAATCAGATTTGGGTCAAACTCAGCTGCTTTAGCTATTTTAGTAAAACCAAAAAAAACACAAGCTATTATTAACAAGCTGCTAATGATTTTAACTTTCTGACGCAATAATTTCATGTCTTTTATAATTAATCTCTTTTAAAAATAACCTTATTGCCGGTTTCTAGTTCGGCGGTTACTGTGTTGCCCTCTTTGATTTTACCTTCAATAATCTCTAGCGCTAGCTCATCTAAGACTTGATTTTGAATCACTCGTTTAAGTGGACGGGCACCAAAAGTGATATCATAACCTTTATCGGCAATATAGCGCTTAACTTTAGCAGCGGTCTTAAATTTAATACCTTTGATTGCCAAGCGTTGACCAACTTTCTGCAATTCTAAATCAACAATATTACTAATCGCTTCCTTGCTTAAACTCTTAAAAATAACAATTTCATCAATACGATTTAAAAATTCCAACTTAAAATGATTCTTCAAAATATTGTCGAGTTTATCTTTCATTTCATCACTGCGCATTTGAGCTAGTTTGCTGGCATCACTACCATCATAAAACCCAATAGAATAATCCTTAATTATTTCATTACCCAGGTTAGAGGTCATGATAATAATCGTATTTTTAAAATTAATCACTCGTCCTTTGGCATCGGTCAATCGGCCGTCATCTAATATTTGCAATAAGATATTAAAGACTTCTGGATGGGCTTTTTCAATTTCGTCAAACAAGATAACACTATATGGGCGACGGCGAACTCGATCAATTAATTGACCACCCTCATCATAACCAACATAACCAGCTGGAGCTCCCAAAATTTTGGAAACACTATGTTTTTCCATAAATTCGCTCATATCCAAGCGAATCAGAGCATTTTCATCGTCAAACATAAACTCAGCCAAAGTCTTGGCTAATTCAGTTTTACCAACACCAGTTGGACCAACAAACAAAAACGAACCAATCGGCTTGCGTTCTTCGTTAATACCAGCTCGAGAACGGCGAATAGCGTTAGCTACCGCGACAATAGCTTCATCTTGGCCAACAACTCTAGCTTTCAAATAATCTTCAATCTTGGTCAATTTCTGAGCTTCTGTTTCCATCATTCTAGCCATTGGAATACCAGTCCAACGAGCCACTACTTTAGCGATATCTTCTTCATCAACTTCTTCTTTAAGAATTCTTTGGCCAGAGCTCTGAATCTTGAGTAAATTCTGTCTTTCCTGATCAATTGATTTTTCTAAATTAGGAATTCGGCTGTAACGAATTTCAGCTACTTTAGTCAAATCATCACCGCGTCTTTCAATAATTTCTGCCTGAGCCCCGAGTTCATCAATCTCTTTTTTAAACTGACGAATCTTGGAAATTATCTCTTTTTCATTAGACCAGTGGAGTTCCAATTGCTTGGCCTTTTCTTTCAAATTTTCTAAGTCACGATTAACTCGGCGAGCCTTATCTTTATTATCTTCTTTAAGTAGACCAGCTTTCATAATTTCTAGACGACGAATCTCTCTTTTTAAACCATCTAATTCATCAGGTGAGGAGTCAATTTCCATCCTCAAACTAGAAGTGGCTTCATCAATCAAATCAACCGCCTTATCTGGCAAAAATCTATCAGTGATGTATCTTGAAGACAGTTTAACAGCAGCAATTATCGCATCATCAGTAATACGAACACCGTGGTGGACTTCATATTTTTCTTTAATACCCCGTAAAATAGAAATAGCATCCTCATTACTTGGTTCTTCCACATAAATCGGCTGGAAACGGCGCTCTAGGGCAGCATCTTTTTCAATATATTTCTGATATTCTTTAGTGGTTGTAGCACCAACTAATTTTATTTCACCGCGCGCCAAGGCTGGTTTTAGCATGTTAGAAGCATCCATCGAGCCTTCCGAAGCTCCAGCGCCAACAATAGTATGAAGTTCATCAACAAAAAGAATAACTTCACCATTACTTTTCTGAACTTCTTTAATGACTGATTTTAAACGATCTTCAAATTCACCACGAAACTTGGCTCCGGCAATCAAAGAGCCCAAATCTAAACTAACTAACTCTTTATTTTTAAGTGTTTCAGGCACATCTCCAGTAATAATTCGCTGAGCTAGGCCTTCAACAATGGCCGTCTTGCCAGTTCCAGCTTCACCAATGAGCACTGGGTTATTTTTGGTACGACGAGACAGCACCTGCATAATGCGGCGAATTTCTTCATCGCGGCCAATAACTGGATCAAGCTTCTTTTGACGAGCTAAATCAGTTAAATTGATGGCGTATTTCTGTAAAACCTTATATTTTTTTTCAGCATCAGTTGATTGAGCCGCCTGAGAGCCCCTAAGCTCAATCAAAGACTTTAAGAGGCCGTCATACTCTAAGCCGGCTTTTAGTAAGATTGCCTGAGCCTTGGACTTAATACCAACAATAGCCAGTAGCAAATGCTCAGTGGCAATATATTCATCATCTAGCCCTTTGGCTTCTTTGCGAGCTCGCTCAATAACCATCGAGGCTTCAGCTGTTCCTTGAACTACACCTTCGGCAACCTCGGCATTTTCTGATTTCGGTAACTTAGCTAATTCATTCTCAACCTGGCTAGCAATCAACTCTGGATCCATTTTTTGTGCCTCAATAATAGGGCGAACTAAACTTTCGTCTTGTTGTAATAAGGCTAGCAGCAAATGTAATGCTCCAATAAACTCTTGCCCAAATTGCTGGGCAATCATTTGCGCATTAACAATTGCTTCTTGTGATTTTTGAGTAAATTTGTCTAACATATCGTATTTTTTACTATAGGTTAAGGCTTAATTTTAGCAGTCGAAACATTAGACTGCTAAAATAATATAGCCGAGCCTAGGTCGTCTGTCAAGATTATATCACAAAAATCGATAATCACGAAAAAACATTGACAAATTGACATTTTAGCCATAAAGTAGCCAAATAGAACATTAAAAACAAAAGAGGAGGTTTGTTATGTCAGAAAGAAATGAGACAACAGCAGTCAAAATACTAACCACCAAAGATGGTTGGAAAGATGGATTAATGAAAAATCCATACTTATTTTTTGAAGATCTTGGCGCAATAATTAACTATGAAGAATACACTAGATTAGAAAATAGTAATTATAATATCGCTGTTTTTCTAATCGAGCAAGCAAAAGAAAAATGGCAAAAAGTCATTAACCCTTTAAAAAAGGACCACTATTTCCATCTA
>DAOQAO010000073.1:0-3351 GCA_035354095.1 bacterium
GGATTTTTGTCCAATTGTTCTAAAGCTTGCATGATTTCTGGGTTGTTTTTGTGTCTATCTTGAAAAGCTTGTAGTGCTTGGGCTTGAGAGACATAATTTACCTCTTGGACATTTTCTAGATTGGCTAATCTAGCTTTCAAGCTCATGGCTTTATCTTCAGAGATACCTTGGCGTAAATAAATTGAAATATCGACACGGTTTTTTAGATTATCAACGGCAGCTTGACCGACAATTCTTAAGGAAAGTAGCAGATTGACTGAAAAAAGAGTTAAAATTAAAATTATAATAGTTGCTAGCGAGAGCCAGAAATTACGCCAGACATCTTGGAAGCCAAATTTGATAATTCTAGAAAGAGATAAAAACATAAGCTTAAATAAGATATTTACCTTTAGCTTGATCGCTAATTAATTTGCCATCACTGATAGTTAGAACGCGGCGATTTAGGCTATTAACAATTTCGCGATTGTGGGTAACTAAAATAACAGTTGTCCCAAATTTATTTATTTTTTGTAGTAAATCAATAATTTCTTCAGCATTGATCGAATCGAGATTACCAGTTGGTTCATCAGCTAATAGGATTTTTGGCTGGTAAACCAAGGCTCTAGCGATAGCGGTGCGCTGCTGCTCTCCTCCAGAGACTTCATGGGGGTATCTGTCCATTTGTTCGCTAAGGCCGACTATTTTCATTAATTGTGGAACAACAGTTTTTATTTTTTTGTTTGATTTTCCGCAAACTTGTAAGGCAAAAGCGACATTTTCAGCTAAGGTTTTTTTAGGTAGTAATTTGAAATCTTGGAAAATAACTCCGATTTGCCTTCTAAGATAAGGTATTTCATTGCTAGACAGATGGGTAATATCCCAATCACCAACCAATATCTGGCCGCTGTCTAGGCGTTCTTCGCCGATTAGACATTTAACCATGGTAGTTTTACCACTGCCAGATTGTCCAACAATTGAAACAAACTCCCCTGGTTTGATGTGCAGGGTTAGGTTGTCTAAAGCTTTGGTGTGTGGCAAATAAGATTTGCAAGCTTGATTAAATCTGATCATATTTTATTAATTCAAAGCAGTGTTTAATAATTGGCTAGCAGCTTGGTAGCCCTTGTTCCATGATGATGAACCAAGAGTAACAACGATGAATTTTTGCTTGGTCAGTTTATTTTGAGCAGCCATGGCTAAACAATGTCCAGCTTCTACTAAATAGCCGGTTTTGGACGATTGCAACTCAAACTCCCCGTTTCTTAGTAATTTATTAGTGTTTTTGATAGTGTGTTTTTCTTTGGTATTGATAGTGGTAAAGCTATAGGAAGAAGTAGTGCTGATTTTTTTGATGTTACTATCCTGGCTGACTGTTTTTAAAATCAAAGCATAATCTTTGGCCGTGCTAACATTTTTGGTGGAAAGTCCAGTTGGCTCGACAAAGGAAGTGTTTTTAGCACCCCATTTTTTAACATTAGCGTTCATTCTTTTAATAAATTCAGCTCGACTTAAACCGCTATTGCTAACTAATGATTCGACAGCATTGTTGGCTGAACCAACTAGTGCGGAATAAACCAAATCTTTTATTCTAACTTTGTCACCGTCTTTTAATTTAAGTAAAGCCGCTTCGCTAAGAGAGCAATATTTGCTGATTTCTTGTTCGTCTTTTTGGTTGTAGGCAACAATTTTGTTCAGGTCTGGTTTGGTATCAAGGAAAGTTTTAACCGCGATCATTTTAGTTAGACTGGCAATTGGCAAAACTTCTTGAGCGTTTTTTTGCCACAAAACTTGATTGTTGTTGGCATCAAGGACAATGGCTGACGAAGCATCTGAATTATTTAATGAAACTGAACTAAAATCAGTTTTGGTTTTAATAGTACTAGTTGAGTAGGCTAATTTATTGACTAAATCCCAATCAGCCTTATTCTTGGGCAGATGTCCGTATTCCTGAGTGAATTTTTTTAGAGCCTGCTTTTCTTTTTCTAAATCGCGTTTTATCTCTTTGGTAATAGTCGCCTTGGTTGTGGTGGCGATCGGTTTAGTTGTAGTGGAAACTGGCTTGGTAGTTGTGGCAATTGGTTTGGTTGTTGTGCCTAGTGGTTCCACTCTAACAGTAATAACGCCAGTTCCAAGAGTTGCTAAGCTCTGGAAGGCCTCTTTTTGTAAATCAATTACCCGGTCTGGGTGTGTTTTAGGATCAGGACCGTAGTCATTGATAGTGACATCAACAAACTTACCACTTAAAATATGGTGGACACGAACTTTTTGTCCAATAGGAAAAATTGTTGAAGCCGCAAAAAGACCAGCTTTATGGTTATACCAGCTGGCTTTACCAATGATCGCTGAGGTGGTGCTAGATGTCTTATTAGTAATTGTTGAGGTTGACGATGAAGCAACTGGCGAAGTCCCAGTGGCGGAAGCCGAAACAGATATGGGAATAATAGCGGCAACTAAAAAAAGATTGCTGAATTTCATAATTTGACTAATCAAAAACTTTGTCTTTATAATGAAATTATAGCACATTTTGGCGGGTGTCGTATAGTGGTTATTATGCAAGCTTCCCAAGCTTGACAGGGCGGTTCGATTCCGCTCACCCGCTCTCTTTTGCCTATGTAGCTTAGTTGGTAGAGCAGTCCCTTCGTAAGGGAAAGGTCGTCGGTTCGAATCCGACCATGGGCTCATTTCAAAATAAGCCTTTAAAAGGGCTTATTTTTTTGCGAAGAAATAATTAAACCATTGTTTAGGGTTGTGGCTTAATGGTTCTCTGGCTTCTTTTGGAGCTGGCAAATCGAAAATAGAACTAGAAGCCAAACCTATAGTATTGGTGGCAATGGTTGCTTTTTGGACAACAATAATTTGTTCGTTTGGTTTTTTTAAGTCGAATTTTAGACGAGCTTCTTCTTCAATAAATTCTTTAGAGTCTAGATATTCAACTATTTTTTCAATGTCTTGATTCTTTTTTTCTAGGCGATCAACTTCTTGTTTGATTTGGTTGATTTCTCTTTTGGCACTAAAAAGATGACGAATATTTTGAGATAGTCCAGCAAAAATAAAAATAACAGCTAAAATACCGGCCAAGCTAATAAAAAAAGGCTGACGAATTTTTTTCCAATTATGAAAATGTTGTTGGTTCATATGGCGCGATGATTGTGGTATTAAAAAATTAGGCAATTTTTTTTGTCCCTCGTTCTAACATTTTATCAAGCAATTGGCATTCATCAATAGCTAATTCTGCTAAAGCGATGGTAACTGGTGTTTGTGAAAAATTTATGATTTTGTTTTGTTTGTTGGCAAGTGTAATCGTTGTAGCACGATGGTGTCCGTCAATACAAACAATCTTATTTGTATCTTTTCTAATCAATCCAATAAACT
>DAOQAO010000074.1:0-3225 GCA_035354095.1 bacterium
TGGGTTGAGATTTGGAATAATGTCTTTATGGCTTATGACAAGCAAGCCGATGGCACTTTCAAAATGCTTTCTCAACAAAATGTTGATACTGGCATGGGAATGGAGCGAATTTTAGGGGTGATTAACAATCAACCAGATATTTATCTAACTGATTTGTTTGCTCCAACTATTACTTATTTAGAAAAGGTGAGTAATCAAAAATACTCAGATAACACCAGAGCTTTCCGTATTATTGCTGACCATACTAGAGCTAGTATTTTTCTTTTGGCTGACGAAAAAGCCGTTACTCCTGGTAATAAAGATCAGGGCTATATTTTGCGTCGTTTAATCCGTCGAGCTGTGAGACTAGCTAACAATTGGCCAACTCCAGCTGAGGATGTTTTAGTTGGTGTGGCTAAGGCTATCACTGTCTCCATGGGTGAAGCCTATCCGGAGTTAATCACTAAAGCTGACTTTATTGCTAGTGAGCTAAGAAGTGAGGTAGCTAAGTTTAAAGCGACTCTTGATCGCGGCCTTAAGGAATTTCAGACAATGATTTCCAAGGGTCAACCAATTAGTGGAGAGGAAGCCTTTATGCTTTATCAAAGTTATGGTTTTCCTTTGGAAATGACCGAAGAATTAGCTAAAGAAAATAATTTAACTATCGATATTAATGGGTTCAATCAAGAACTAGCTAAGCATCAAGAATTATCCCGCACTGCTGCGGCTGGTAAGTTTAAAGGTGGTCTAGCAGATAATTCTGAAGAAACCACTAAGCTTCATACTACTGCTCATCTTTTACTACAAGCCTTGCGTCAAATTTTAGGTCCAGATGTTTATCAACGAGGTTCTAATATTACTACCGAAAGATTGCGTTTTGATTTCTCTTATCCTGAAAAGATGACCGCAGAGCAAATTAAGCAAGTGGAAGATATTGTTAATCAACAGATTGCTTTAAATTTACCAGTTACTTGTCAGGAGCTATCACTTGATGAAGCTCGTCAACAAGGGGCAATGGGTATTTTTGACGCTAAATATGGTGAAAGAGTTAAGGTTTATACTATTGGCCAAGATAAGCCATTTAGTAAAGAGATTTGTGGCGGTCCGCATGTTGAAGAAATTGGTTCTTTAGGGAAATTTAAAATTACTAAAGAAGAAAGTAGTAGTGCTGGTGTTAGACGAATTAAGGCGGTTTTGGAATAACCTTCATTTAGGCTCTTGACAGATATTCATTTTGCCTTTATAATTGGACTATATTTACAAAATAAATAGTCAGACATAGTAATAATTTATCAGTCTCTGGCTTGATAAATTATTTTATGTTAGTAAAAAAATAATTAATGACCAAGATTGTTAACGAAACCAATGCTTCAAAAAATTTCCTGGAATGTGAAGGGGAAATTTTAGAATTGATGCCTGGTTTAACCTTTAAGGTGCAGTTAGACAATGGCCATGAGTTGTTAGCTCATCTATCTGGCAAAATGCGAATCAACAAGATTCGTCTGGCCCCGGGAGATCGGGTGCGCCTAGAGATTAGTCCTTATGATTTGACTAAGGGACGGGTCATTTACCGTCTCTAATTAATGTAGAGCAAGTTATGAAAGTAAGAGCTTCAGTAAAAAAAATCTGTAAAGATTGTAAAATCATCCGCCGCTTCAACCGCGTTCAGGTGATTTGTAAGAACCCCAAGCATAAGCAACGACAGGGTTAGTTGTTATAATTTTTATACTATATGGTAGTACGTATTGCAGGTGTTACCCTGCCTAACGACAAACGGATCGAAGTTGCCTTAACCTATATTTTTGGTATCGGTTTAACTAAATCCAAAGCTGTTTTGGCTAAGGCCAAAATTTCTGCTGATGTCAGGACTAAAGACCTGACTGAAGACCAAGCTAATGAGCTGCGGGTCTTAATCGAAAAGAACGAACGCGTTGAAGGCGATTTACGCCGAGAAGTCGCCAGTAATGTTAAACGCTTGAAAGATATCGGCGCTTATCGTGGCGCACGCCATAGCCGCAATTTACCTTGCAATGGCCAACGCACTAAAACCAATAGCCGAACTGTTCGCGGTAATCACCGCCAGACTATGGGTTCTGGTCGTAAGCCAACTGGTCAGAAGACCTAAAGTTATTAATGTAGTTGTTTATTATGACTGACGAACAAAAAACCGCCTCCGAGCAGGTTGTCGCTGAACCAGAAAAGGTTATAGACACCCCAGTTGCTGAAGCCACTGTAGCTACTCCAGCTGCTAATGGTCCAGTAATGGAAGAACTGCCTGAGGAAATCAAAAAGAAATTGGAAAAGACTAAAGCCAATCGTTTGGCTGCTGCCAAAGGCAAACGCCGCCGTCGTAAAGCTGAAAAGACTTTGACTGTTGGTAATGCTTACATTAAGTCAACTTATAACAATACCATTGTTACTGTTACTGATGAAAATGGCGATGTTGTTTCTTGGGCTAGTGCTGGTTTAGCTGGTTTTAAGGGTCCAAAGAAATCCACTCCATACGCTGCTCAGATCATTACTCGTATTGCTGTTGAGCGTGCCAAAGAAATGGGTTTAACCGATGTTAATGTTTTTGTTAACGGTGTCGGTACTGGTCGCGAAGCCGCTGTCCGTGCTCTTAATGCTAACGGCTTGGTTATCAATTCGATTAAAGATGTCACTCCGGTGCCACACAATGGCTGCCGTCAGCGTAAACCCCGACGGGTCTAATTATTGTTTGTAATCGCTTGTATGTCTAAATACTTAGGTGCTACCTGTAAATTATGCCGCCGCGAAGGCGAAAAGCTGATGCTCAAGGGCGATCGTTGCAGTTCCAGCAAATGCGCTTTAGCTAAACGCAATTTTCCACCAGGATTTCATGGTCCAAAAGGCCGTCCTCGTCAATCTGAATATGCTTTGCAATTGCGTGAAAAGCAAAAGGCCAAACGAATGTTTGGTATGTTAGAAAAGCAATTTTTCTTGACTTTCTTAACTGCTAAAAAACGAGTTGGTGATGCTGGTGAAAATTTAATGCGTTTACTGGAATTACGCTTAGATAATGTTATTTACCGTGCTGGTTTTGCTAGTTCTCGTGCCAAGGCTCGTCAGTTAGTAGCTCACGCTCACTTTACTGTCAATGGCCGCCGCGTTGATATCCCATCATATCGTGTTAAGGATGGTGATGTTTTGAAAGTCAAAGCTAGCCATCAGCGCAACAAGGTTTTTAATGGCCTTGGTGAAAAATTAATGAAAAAGAATTTTCAA
>DAOQAO010000075.1:0-3201 GCA_035354095.1 bacterium
TCTTCACCTTGCGGGCAAAATAAATAATTGCCTTGAGTATCCTTGATTACGCTAGGTTCACTAAGTGAATCAAGCGGTCGCCAGTTTGCTGTCTGCTCGCTCGGCCAAGCCTGAAACGGCTGACCAGACAAAGCTAATTCTTGCCAAATAGCATCTGGCAGCTGATAGAAAGCTAATTCTCTATCTTTGAGCCAATACTTACCATCACGGTAGCCCCAAAGCGGTGTCATCGATCTTTGCCAAATTTGCTCAGCTGACAATTGTTCCTTGGTCCAAAGTCCACCATCCCGGTAACCGGCATCACTATCCCCTAAAAATGGCCAATGATCACCAGCAACTATTATCATGGCCGTAGGGTCAATTGTCTCAATTTCCTCTATAAAATCAGCCAATTCTTTAGTCGTATAATAAAGCGAATTAAGATAGCGCGTGGCAACATCAGTGATTACTGGAGTTGTAGTCACTACCTGAGGACGATTGCTATTTAGCGGATAGCCAAGATGGCTAGAATAAGTTAAAAGATAATTAAAACTCGGTTTATTTTTATCTTGAGCCTTAATCTTTTTTAAAGTCTGCTCAAAAAAACTACTATCGGCCATAAACTCGCCGTTCATATCGGTTTGCTGGTAATCCGCTAGGCTATAAAAATTATCAAAGCCAATCAAAGGATAGACTTGCTGACGATTCCAAAAAGCTGGCACATTGGCATGATAGGCAGCCGTCTGGTAGCCACTGTCTTTTAATTTTTGTGGCAGACACGGCGCCTGATTGGTAATGCCACCGTTAAAAATAATCCCGGGCTGAACATCTGGCCAGCCACAGAGAAGCTCAAATTCGGCGTTAGAGGTCTTGCCACCAAAAGTTGGACTAAGTCCTCGCCCCAAGCCCTTGTCGGCCAAGGCTTGCCAATTATCCGCCCAAGGACTACGACTAAACTTAAGGGCTGGTAAATCTGGCTGCCAGAGTGATTCAACCACAATAAAATAGATATTAGGCCGGCGACCAGTTTTTAATGATTGTTCAACTTCAGTCAATTGTTTCGTTGTAGCTGTTTCAGGCAAATTCTCAGCTGAATATTTAACAATCTTTTGCGCCTCACTCACCTCTGCCTGATTAGGAATTTGAAAAGCTAACTTTTGTCGCCAACTTTCTTGGAGTAAATAAAGCCAAGGACCTCGTCTGGCGTAATTAGTTTTCTGATCCCAATAAGAATTGGTTGTAATTTTATCTAGTAAAGCTAGCGGTTTAGTCGGCCAATGATTGAGACTAAGAGCTAGAGCCAAAAATAAAATTAGCCCTAAGTAAATTTTCCAACGAGGCCAACGCCAATTAAAAATAATGACAATCAGCCATAAAACAAAAGGTAGTAGCAAAGCAATCTGCCACCATAGCCCCATATCCCCTAAAATTAACCAGAAACTATGAGCGGCTGAAAATTCACTAGGCATTAGCGGCCAGCCCCAAAAACGAAGTTTAACAATCTGACTACCGTAAAAAATAACAGCGAGTATTAATTGCTCAGCAATTAGCCAGCCGCGACGGCGACTAAATGGCCAACGGCAAGCAGTAAAAACGAGTAAAAACAAGATATCAGCCAAATACGACCAGCGAGTTAGACCTAAACCGGTCAAATGAAAAGTAGCTAGATGGCCAGTCACCGACCAAACCGCTGCTGTGATCAATAATAATATTTTCATGGCCAATCTAATTAAAAACAAGCCTGATGACGGCTTGCAAAAATGGAGCCGTCGTCGGGATTCGAACCCGAGACCTTTTCCTTACCATGGAAACGCTCTACCAACTGAGCTACGACGGCGATATTTATAATTGGCGGACCTGCTCCTGATAATCAGCTAGGCTGGCGTTAGCCGGATCAACCTCAGCTAAAGTATCTAAAATAGTTACCGCGGTAACGCGATCCTTTTTCATTATACTAATTTCTAACATGGTGTCAAGGTAACGCGGATTCTTTGGTTCCAGCTTTAAGGCAGCCTTTAAATACTGTTCGGCCTGCTCTAGATGCTCGTTGCGCAAGCAAAGCTGTCCGAGTGAACACTGATATTCAGTCAGTTGTCTGGAGGCTTCATGAGCCTCTTCTTCACGGCCACGAGATAAATCAGCCCGATATTTTTGGTCAAGGCGTTTTACTACATAAGACCAGGTTTCCTCAGCTTCCAAATATTTTTTCTGTTCTTCGTAAATTTCAGCCAAAATCACAAAACTATCAATTTGGCTTTTATCTAGCTCCAAAGATTCAACCGCCAACCGTTCGGCCTTGGGAATATCACCTTTTTTATAAGCTTCCCCTGCATCAATAAATAACTGCTTGGCTTTTTCTAAATTTAGGCCACGATTTTGTAGTCGTTCACGCCAATGCTGACGATCAAGGCGATGCAGCCGGTCATAAACTTGCCAAAAAAACTGCTTGAAACTAGCATAAAGCGGACCAAAAAAATTGCGCCACTGCCAACTTTTTTCAGCCAATTGACGACGGATGCGATCATCAATAATTGCCTGCTTTTTAGCCGCCTCTCGCTCAGCTGGCAAATTTTCAATATCAATGTTGGCCAAGACCGGCATCTTGCGGCAAAAAATCCAGCAAATAATTGCTAGAGCAATGACCAAAGATATTAAACTAAGCCAGAGAAGAAGCATAATTAAGCATTAACAATTTGAGCAAAACTAGCGGCCGTCAAACTAGCCCCACCAACTAGTAGGCCATCAATACTAGGCATTGCGAGCAAACTAGCCGCATTTTCCGGCTTAGCGCTACCACCATAAAGAATTGGGCAACTAGCAATTCCCAGATCACTAACTATCTGACGAATAAATTGGTGCATGGCTTCAGCTTGTTCAGGAGTACTAGTCTCTCCAGTGCCAATAGCCCAAATCGGCTCATAGGCAATAACTAAGCGCTGTCCAGCTAATTGATTTAAACCAGCCAAAGCGGCTCGCAATTGTTTTTCGACCCAAGCTTCAGCCTGCCCGGCCTGACGGGTGGCTAAATCTTCACCAACACAAATAATTGGCGTAATCTGGCTTCGTTCTAAAACGGCCTGGGCTTTATCATGAATATTTTGATCAGTTTCCGCTAGATATTGTCGTCTCTCGCTATGCCCTAAAATAATATAACGACAGCCAACTTCTACCAAGCTTTCTAGGCTAGTTTCACCAGTAAGTGCTCCAGGCAAAGCGGCGGCT
>DAOQAO010000076.1:0-3012 GCA_035354095.1 bacterium
CATAATCTCTTTAGCCGTGCCTTCGGCGATAATTCGGCCACCATGTTTACCAGCGCCAGGCCCAACATCAATAATATGATCAGCTTCAAACATCGTCGCTTCATCATGTTCAACTACTAAAACGCTATTGCCAAGATCTCTTAAATTTTTCAAGGTTTCAATTAATTTATCGTTATCTTTTGGATGAAGGCCGATTGACGGTTCATCTAAGACATAAAGAACTCCAGTTAGAGCTGAGCCAATTTGTGTAGCAAGGCGAATACGTTGAGCTTCACCACCAGATAGAGTAACGGCTGGGCGGTTGAGGGAGAGATAATCTAGTCCAACATTGAGCAAAAATTGTAGACGGTTATTTATTTCTTTGAAAATTAAATGACCAATTTGCTTTTGCTTGGCGTCAAGCGTTTTTCCATTGGCCAGTTCTTGAAAAAAAGAACTGTTTTGTAAAATAGTTTGTTCAGAGACTTCAAAAATTGATTTGCCAGCCAACTTTACTCCTAAAAATTCAGGTTTTAAGCGTTGACCGTGGCAAACTGGACAAGGAATTGTCCGCATATATTTTTCAATTTCTTTGCGGATGTAGTCACTTTCAGTATTTTGGTAACGCTTGTAAAGACTAGGCAGTACACCTTCGAAACGAGTGTTTAATTCATTGGAACCGGCAGTACTAGGTAGGGTGTAAATAGTATCGCCAGTGCCATGTAGTAAAATCTGAAGTTGTTTATCAGTTAGATCTTTGATTGGGGTATTGAGGTCAAATCCGTTTTGGCTAGCTACTACTCCAACCACTCGTGTTGACCAGAGTTGACTAGAATAGCCGTAATGTGACCAAGGACGAATCGCGCCTTGAGCAATAGTAAGATTATAGTTAATAACTAGTTCGGGGATAATTTCTAGTTTAACCCCAAGACCAGCACAGTTAGGACAAGCGCCATGTGGTGAATTAAAAGAAAAACTACGCGGTTCGATTTCTGGTAAGCTAATGCCACATCGTGGGCAGGCGAATTGCTGTGAGTAGATTTTTTCTTTGACTTGATCAGTTAGCTCAGCAGTAGCCACTAAACCGTTAGATAAATCAAGAGCTTTGTCGACGGCCTCGGTGAGGCGAGTGCGGTTTTCGGCTTTATCATCAATGGTTAAGCGATCAATGACTATTTCTAAATTGTGCTTTTTTTGCTTATCAATCGGTAATTCCTGAGCTTCTTCCAAATCATAATATGATTTATCCCAGCGAATGCGGTTAAAACCAGCCCGACCAATGGCAGTTAAAACATTTTTATGTTCACCTTTTTTATCACGAACTAGTGGTGATAAAATAGCAATCTTTTGACCTTGGTTTTCCTTGTAGATTTGATCAACAATTTCGTCTAAAGTATTGGCTTTTATTGGATCACCGCATTGTGGACAGTGCGGTTGACCAATACGAGCGTAAAGCAAACGAAGGTAGTCATAGATTTCGGTAATGGTCCCGACAGTTGAGCGAGGATTGTGGGAAGCTGATTTTTGGTCAATAGAAATAGCTGGGGAGAGTCCTTCAATCAAATCAACATCAGGTTTATCCATTAGGCCTAGAAATTGACGAGCATAAGAAGACAGAGATTCAACATAACGGCGTTGGCCCTCAGCATAGATAGTGTCAAAAGCTAATGAAGACTTACCTGACCCAGACAGTCCAGTAATAACAACTAGTTGGCCACGAGGAATATCAAGGTCAATATTTTGCAGATTATTAACGCGGGCACCGCGAATTTTTAGCCAATCGTGAGAGTGGGGTTTTGCTGAAGCCATGATAATAATTTAAGAGCTCAATTAAAGCGGTATTATAGCGGAAAAAAGCCATTTAGTCAAAGGTGGCTGAAGTGTTGACAAACTTATCATAACTAGTTAGAGTGTGATGATTCGTACATTACAAAGGAGGTAGTTATGGCCGAATTAATGGTTAACTTGAACAAAGAAGAGGATATTTATAACACCTTTTCTCAGTTATTTAATTTGTCACATGATCTTTCTGGTCGGGCAACCGCTGTGATGCTATTGGGATTTGAGCCAAATCCGATAGCCCTTTCATTGGTCAACCACTTACATGATAACGGATTTGGTGACATTTGGTTCGTTACAAACTTAGGATGTGGTTGTCAAGGGAACGATGGAAAATGTTTTTGCTCTGAAATTAAAAAGAAAATCGGTATTCCCGATAAGTCTATTATTTTTAATCAGGAACAAATGTCACGATTAAATTTCGCAAATTTTCAGGGGATTGTTGTTAAAAACAAACAACACCCACAATATTCATAACAACTTTAGCCGCAGGTAACTGCGGTTTTTTTATTGGATTCAATCTTAAAACCAACACTTTTGTATAATTTTATAGCAGCAAGGTTGTTACTTTTTACGCTTAAATTAATTTTGTTTAAGTTAAGTTTCGTAAAAGCATAGTCAATTAACCACTCTAAACTCAATTTACCAAGGCCTTTTCCTCGGTAGTCATCTTCGCCAATAGCAATAAAAAGATCAGCGTCTTTATTGATTGGACTGATATTAGACAACCCCATAAAGCCAATAGGGGTTTTGTCAGAATAAATTGTAAAAAATTTTTTCTGTTTGTCCTTTTTGTATCGATTAAACCAAGTAATTTCTTTTTTTAGGGTTGTTTTTTTATTTAGTTCATCGTAAACAAATACAGCAATCAGTGGATTGTTCAGCCACTTAACTCTGAGTGGAATATCCTTTACCGAATGTGGTTTAACTTTCAACATTTTTAAAGTCAAATTTTGCAAATTGTCGGGGTGACCTGATTCGAACAGGCGACCTCAGCGTCCCGAACGCTGCGCGCTACCAACTGCGCTACACCCCGATGTGGACTTAGCGAGAATCGAACTCGCGTCTCTGCAATGCGAATGCAGCGTCATACCACTGGACCATAAGCCCTAAAAATATCGAACAAAACCAGCTTACACTTTATTTTTGGATAATTCAACTAGCTAAACATGATGATGATACCGGATAGCTTGG
>DAOQAO010000077.1:0-2938 GCA_035354095.1 bacterium
CTGGAAAAGTTTGTTTATATTCAACAGTTTCTTGAATAAATTTACTTGGTAGAGCATCAGTGGCAACAGGCGTACTATCGGTTAAATTAACAGTTTTATTAGCAGTTTGAACATCGCTAACTGGAAATAATGTAATATCAACTCTAATTAGAGAATAATAGAACATGGCCATCACAACAACAGCAATTAAACCAATAAAGAAGAAAGCTAAGCGACGATACAAACGACTTGAATTTTGCTCTGGGACTAATTCGACTTCTTCTAACCATTCGGCGTCGTCGGATATTTCTGGCTCCTCTTCAAAATTATTTTGTTCAATTGGATAATCCTCGAGCTTGCCGCTTGGCATTGATTCCTGAATTGGTTCCTCACGAGCATCTTCCCAAACAGTAAATTCTTGTTCAGTTACTAAAGGTTGGTTGGTGACAACAACTACTCGTGGTTGAGCCAAAGTCTTTTTCTTGGCTGGAGCAGTTGAAGTTTTTTTAGCCGGCGCAGTTCGTTTAGCTGGTTTAGTTACTTTGGTTGATTTAACCTGCTTGGCTGGCTTAGTCGCTTTAGTTGACTTAGCTGGTTTGACTGAGACTTTTTTAGTCACCATCTTGGCCGGACGAACCTTGGGAGGACGACCTGCTGAGCGATGAGCTGGCTGCTTGGCCGAAGACTGGCGCGACACAGCCGCTGATTTTTTTTGAGGCATAAAATAATTTAATAATTTTCTATTTATATTATACCTAAAATCTTACCTTTCCTGCAAATTTTGCCATAAGCTCAGCCAGAAGTTTTGGCTGCCGATTAACTTGAAAGCCAGTAGCTATAAGCTTTTTATTACTATTTAGATTGATTTCTAAGAATACCTGACTACTGCCTGGATATTGTAAAAGTATTTCTTTTAGTAACACTAACTCTTTTTGAGTAAGCTCTCCATTTAAAATTAAATTTAATGGATCAGGCAAACTGTTAGCTGGACCGGTTACCACTGGACCTGAAGAGCGAATTTCTTCTTTTACTCCCCAATTGCCATTTCTAATTCTTTTTTTAGCTCCTGGTAATTCTTTGAAAGCAGCTAGTTGATCTAATAAATTATCCAAAGTCAGATAAATAGCTTTCTCAGCTAAAATTTTTCTTTCATTATCTTTATCAGAAATTGTCCCCTGGCACAAAATAGCCTGACCATCGCGCCAAACATCAGCTGTAGCAGCCAAAAGTGTTGGAAAAACAATCACTTCAGTGTTGCTAGTATCATCCTCAACTTTTACAAAGAGCATTGATTGATTGGCTCTAGTCATAATCTTTTTACTACTCGCTACCATGCCACCAATAATTACTGTTTGTTCATTAGGTAATTTTACCAAATCTCTAATTGGGGTAATTGACGATTCCAATTGTTTGCGATAATCAACAAATGGATGTTCAGTAATATAAAGTCCTAAAAGCTCCCGCTCCCAAGCTAATTTAGTTTGACGATCAACTAATGGTGCCGGCTCCAAATGAAGTGGCGGATGTTCAATCCCACCAACACCAGCAAATAAACTATTTTGACCACTCAGTCTATTTTGATTAATATCTTTATTATATTTCAATAATACTTCAATATTTTGCAGTAATTGCTGGCGATCTAACCATTGATCAAACGCACCAGCCTTAATTAAGCTTTCCAGTGATTTACGATTTAAATCTTTATCAGTTACTCTTTGCAAAAAGTCAGCCATGTCTTTGTATTGGCCATTAGCTTTACGCTCATCTTTAATAACTTGAGCAATATGTTCACCAACATTTTTAATTGCTAAAAGTCCAAAGCGAATGGTTGGATGATCAACTAATTTTTCATCAACAACTGTAAAAGAATCAAATGATTGGTTGATATCGGGCTGGCAAACTTCAATACCCATGTGGCGACACTCCTCAATTTCAATCGCCACGCGATCACTATTTTGCTGATCAGCTGCTAGCAAAGCTGCCATAAAAGCAGTTGGATAGTTAGCCTTAAGATAAGCTGTTTGATAGGCTACCATAGCATAACAGGCCGCATGCGAACGATTGAAACCATAGCCAGCAAATGGCTCAATAAACGAGAACACTTTGTCAGCCAAGGCCCCATCAATACCATTTTCAATACAACCGGCAATAAACTTTTCTTTTTGTTCAGCCAAAAGCTTAACGATTTTTTTACCCATGGCCTTACGCAAAACATCAGCTTGGCCCATAGTAAAGCCAGCCAAACTACGGGCTATTTGCATGACTTGTTCTTGATAGATAGCTACGCCATAAGTTTTCGACAAAATCGGTTCTAACTTTGGATGCAAATATTGTGGCTTCTTAATGCCGTGTTTACCAGCAATATAATCCGGAATCCACTCCATTGGTCCTGGACGATAGAGGGCCACCATGGCAATAATATCTTCCAAATTGTTTGATTTCAAATCTCGTAGATAACGCTTCATGCCTGAAGATTCAAATTGGAAAACGCCAGTTGTCTCACCGTCTTGAAAAAGTTTGAACGATTTTTCGTCGTCTAACGGAATGTTATTGATATCAATATCAATACCCTTGGTCGCTTTAATAATTCGAATGGCTGATTCGATAATGGTTAAGTTTTTCAAACCTAAAAAGTCCATCTTAAGTAGCCCCAAATCCTCAACTGGATGAAGAGAATATTGGCAGACAATTGTTTTATCAGCCGATGAAGCGTACTGAATTGGTGTATATTCAGTTAGTGGATCTTTAGTAATCAAAATACCACAAGCGTGAGTTGAAGAATGTCTGGCACAGCCTTCTAGCCTTAAAGCATAATCAATAATCTGTTTAGCTTGTGGATCTTGCCTGTAAATCTGTTTAAGTTCCGGGACCTGTTCTAAAGCTTCTTGCAGTTTAGTCATCATTGGAATCATCTTGGCTAGCTTGTCGCAATAATCATAGCCAACATCTAACACTCGAC
>DAOQAO010000078.1:0-2917 GCA_035354095.1 bacterium
AAAGGTTAGATAAAATAAAATTTGTTGCAGCTAAGTATCAGCCATCAGTTTGTCATAGTGGTTACTGCGAGGCAACAGTTAAGCTATCTTTGGTTGGCGCTAATTGGCAAAAGGGTGATGGCTACAAAGTTATGTTAGCTGCCTCGGATAGTCGGTTATCAGCCAAAGATCCATTGATTATTGATAAATTAGAAATAACTTTATCTGGTCGGACACTTGTTCAAGCCTTAACTATTTTGCCGCAAAGGTTGTTAGATTTACTTAAAAGATAAATATGTCAGGGCGAATTATTAGGAAGATTAGCTATTATAACAGTTATTTTTTTATTTGGCTGACGGTAGCAATTGGTAGTTTTATTATTTTGGAAAGTCTTTGGCCAGGCTCGGTTAGGGCTTATTTGAACCTATCTTTTTGGTTGCTTTTTTGGTCAATCAGTGCTACCATTGAGGTGCTTTTAAGTAATAAAAATAGTTAAAAATATGATAAATGGTGTTGTGGTCAAAAAGTTGACTTTAAATCGTGACGACCGTGGTTGGCTAGCTGAAATTTATCGCCAAGATGAAGATGGCTATCAACCAGCTATGGGATATATCAGTGTTACCAAACCTGGTATTATCCGTGGGCCGCATGAACACCATTATCAATCAGATTGTTTTGTGTTTGTCGGGCCTGGCGATTTTGAGCTTCATCTTTGGGACCGCCAGGAAGGTAGTTCAACTAATGGTGAGTATTTCAAAGAAGTTGTTGGAGAAAGTAATCCAGCGATGGTGATTGTTCCGCCAGGAGTGGTTCACGGTTATAAGGCAATTGGCGAAAGCTCAGCCTATTCTATCAATCTTCCAGACAAGCTTTACCGTGGTGTTGACAAAAGAGAAGAAGTGGATGAAATCCGTTGGGAAAAAGACCCAGCCTCACCTTATAAAATCAGTTAAATCTTAAATAAATCAAACTATATGCGACTTTTGGTAACTGGCGGCGCCGGTTTTATTGGCTCTAATTTTATTCACTATTGGCTTAAACACCATCCTGAAGACCAAATAATTAATTTGGATTTACTGACTTATGCTGGTAATCTAGATAATTTAAAGGATTTAGCTACACTAGCCAACTATCAATTTGTTAAGGGCGATATTTGCGACTATCAGATTGTTGATCAGGTTGTTGGACAAGTTGATACTATTGTTAATTTTGCTGCTGAAACCCATGTTGATCGCTCGATTGGTCATGGGCTAGATTTTGTTCGCACTAATGTTGATGGAACAGCCAATTTACTCGAAGCAGCTCGTCGTCATGGCGGGGTGCGTTTTCATCATATTTCAACCGATGAAGTCTACGGCGACTTGTCGGCCAATGAACCTCGTTTTACCGAACAAAATCCTTATCGTCCTAGTAGTCCCTATAGCGCTTCCAAGGCTTCTTCTGATCATTTAGTTCGAGCTTATCATCGAACCTACAATTTACCAATTACTATTTCTAACTGTTCCAATAATTACGGACCATATCAATTTCCAGAAAAATTAATCCCGTTATTTGTTACCAATTTATTGGATGGTAAGAAAGTCCCATTATACGGCAGCGGTGGTAATGTCCGTGATTGGATACATGTTGATGACCACAATGCCGGTGTTGAAGCGATTTTAGAACGAGGTAAAATTGGTGAAACCTATTGTTTGGGTGGTAATAGCGAAGTTAGTAATCTTGATTTAACTAAACGAATTTTAGCTTTGTTGGGTAAAGATGAACGCTATATTGAGCCAGTAGCTGATCGTCTAGGCCATGATTGGCGCTACGCCATTGATTTTTCTAAAGCTAAACAAGAGCTTGGCTGGGAGCCGAAAATGACTTTTGACCAAGGTCTTGCCGCTACGGTTGATTGGTATCGTCAGAATGTTGAATGGTGGCGACCTTTAAAAGACAAGTTAAATTAATAGCCGGCTATGAAAGTTTTAATCTTGGGTAGCCAAGGTAATTTAGGTAGTCAACTGATAATTGCCGGACGAAAATTGGGTCATGATATTATTGGTTGGGATAGGGATGATGTTGATTTAACCGATTGGCCTGCCGTTGAAACTAAACTAGCTAGTCTAGATATTGAGGTTATTATCAACACGGTTGCCTATAATGCGGTTGATGCGGCTGAAACCGAACCAGGTCAGTCGTTGGCTTATGAGCTCAATCGTGATTTGGTTGACAGATTGGCTAATTATTGCCAAGCTCAAGGTATTATTTTGGTTCAGTATTCAACCGATTATGTCTTTTCTGGTGACCAAACCATGGGCTACAGGGAAGATGCCCAGGTAGGTCCATTAAATCATTATGGTCAAAGTAAAGTAGCTGGTGAGCAAGCCATAATTTCTCGAGCCGCTTCTCTGAATTACTATATTATCAGGACTTCCAAACTATTTGGGCCGCAAGGTTCGAGCCCAGCTGCCAAGGCCAGCTTTTTTGATATCATGCTAAAGCTAGCTCAGTCTGGTGATGAGCTTAAAGGTGTTGATTCGGAAGAAAGTTGTTTTACTTATACGCCTGATTTAGCTAGAACAACTTGGGAAATTTTAACTGAGGGAAAAGAAACAGGAATCTATCATGTTGTTAATAGTGGGGCGGCTACTTGGTTTGGTGCACTAGTTGAGCTTAAAAAGCTAGCTGGTTTTGCCAACCTGATTAAGCCGATTGATAGTTTATCAATGCCACGGCCAGCCAAGCGGCCAGAACATTCAGTGCTAAAAATGACCAAGTTGCCAGCTTTGCGAAGTTATATTGAAGCACTAGAAGAATATTTAAAAATAAAAAGTAATTAAATAAGAGTCTATGCGAGGAATTATTTTGTCAGGCGGCAGCGCTACTCGTTTGCGCCCCTGCACTAAAGTTACATCAAAACAGCTTTTGCCAATTTACAATCGACCGATGATTTATT
>DAOQAO010000079.1:0-2909 GCA_035354095.1 bacterium
AATTAGAAATGCATGGTCAAACACCAACGATTGCTTCTCTAGAAAAACTTTCTAAATTTGGCAAAGATTTAAAAGCTAATAGCCGAAAGCATTGGCAGCAACTATCTGCTTTCGGCAAAATACTTTACTTCCCTTTTATGCTACTAGGCAAACTTTGGGAAGGTCTTAAAAAGCTTTGGTCAAAAGTCTGGCCAATAATTCGCTTTATCTTTGGTTTATTCTTAATTGCCGGAACTTTTATTGGAATAATTGCTATCGGGACAGGCAGTCTCTACCTTCTTTTACAGACCTACTCTGACTATCGAATATCTTTTATTCCTATAGCTGATTTGATTAGCAGTATACCGTTTACTTTAATGGTAGCTACTGGCTTTCTCGCTCTAGCTATACCAACTATACTATTGCTACTAGCTGGAATTAGTATTGTGCGCCGCCGAAGCGCTCTCACCTTTACTATGGCTGCAATTCTAATTGCTATCTGGATGGTAGCAACTATTGCTGGCTCGGCACTGGCCTTAAACTATGTGCCAGAAGTTGTTGACCGAGCTAATCGTTATCCATCGGTGCAGCAAACCTCTATTAAGATTGACGGAAACGACGCCAAAGAGCTCTCAGTCGACGGTGATATTCAAATCTTAATTGATCCACAAGAAAACAAACAAGCCTCACTCGAAGGCCGTCTAGTTGATCTTGAAGGCATTGAAAAAAAATACGAAAACGGAAAACTTACTTTAACTAAAAAGAATTTACCAGAAAAGAAATGTTTTAACTGTGTCAGGCAAAACATTACTTTAAAAATCGGCGGTAAAAATATAGAAAAACTAACCGCCAACAACGGTGCTTATGTTGGCTGGGCTAATGCTGATCAACAATTCTTAACTGCTACTAGTTCTTACGGTGCTTATGTAAATATCAACGGAAAAATAACCGACCTTAAATTAAATGCAGTGCAAGCCAATATTGTTGCTGCCAATCAAGACAGCCAAACGATTGAAACCTCTTTTTTACAGCCTGATTCTGAAATTTCCTTATCAGGCAAAACTAAAAAGCTATTAATTCGTAGTGCTAACACCGATAAATATGTTACTTTGATTGCTAACAAACTATCAAGTCAAGATATTGAAGTAGCGCCCGATGCTCCCCTGACAATTATTGCTGGACAAACTAAAAATATTGCTATTGTTAAAAAATCAGATGGCATTCTCTTTCATCAAAATGGTCAATTAAATAAAGATAACGCAAACACTTGGCTAATAACCAATTATCAACCATTAGATTCTTTCCAATTTCTACGCGAAAAAGAAAAATTAGCCCAAGAAAATGATCGGGATTCTATTAGTTACCATTTGATTGGTAACGAAGATGACGGTTATATGGTCAACAAAGGCAGTTTGACGGCTGATGAATTTGAAAGAATGTCTTTGCGCTTCTCTAGCGCTCTCAATCTTGATCAACAATAATCACGGCATTAAAATATACCAACAAAAAGTCGCCTACTCGGTGATTTTTTGTTATAATATCAACGAAAGAAAATTACTCAAAAAAAATATGGAAAAAATAAATTGGCCTAAACTTTTAGGGTCGTTAATAATAACTTTTGGGGTAAGTTGGATCGGTTCAATCATAACTAGACCGCAAATAGCTAGCTGGTATCAATATCTAAAAAAGACACCCCTAACCCCTCCTAGCTGGATTTTCGCCCCTGTTTGGACGATTCTTTTTTTAATGATGGCTATTGCTTTTTATCTTATCTGGTCAGAAAACAATAAACGCGGAACTAGACGAACAGCTCGAGTTTTATTTTATTTGCAATTACTTTGTAATACCCTCTGGAGTCTAACCTTCTTTGCTCTGCATCGAATTGGACTAGCTATTCTGGTTATAACCATTTTAATTGTTGCGATAGTTTCTTGCTTGAGGTCTTTTTATTTTCTCAATAAAAAAGCTGGCTGGCTGTTGTTGCCATACCTCGTTTGGACTTGTTATGCCGCGATAATAAATATTTCCTTCTTTTTGGTTAACTAAAAAAGACGGATAATATCTTTGAGTGTTATAAAAGCTATAAAAACCAATAGTAAAATAAAACCGATACTATGAACAATCGCTTCGATATTGGCTTTAACTGGACGACCAGCAATCTTCTCGCAAACGATAAACAATAGTCGTCCACCGTCTAAGGCTGGTAGTGGCAAAATATTGATGAAAGCTAAATTAAGAGATAGCAAAGCAATAAATTGCAGCAAATAAAGCCAACCTAGATGACTGACCTGACCGGTTAAAATAGCAATTCCAACTGGCCCAGAAACTTGGTCAGAAACATCTTGACCCTGAAACAAGTTAGCCAAAAGCTGCCAAAAGCCAACAGCAATATCTTTTATACCTACAGCAGCTAAGCTAAACCCTTCCCAAAGAGCCTGCGGCCATTTATAGGAAACCATACCGCTTTCAGCTAAAGCAACACCAACACCATATTGGTCTGGTTGATCAGCTAAAATTTCTGGTGATATTTTTAAATTAATTTCTTGGCCGTCTCTAGTTATTTGATAACTAACTGATTGACCTTTTGACTCATTATTTAAACCTCTCAGCTGATTAATGCTAGTAATTGTCTGGTTGGCGACATGAGTTATAGCATCCCCAGCTTTAACTCCGGCTTTTTCCGCTGGAGAATCTTTAACAACTTCAATAGCAATTACTTGCTGTCCGGTAACAATAGCCCCCCGATGTAAATTATCGGTTGCTTGAGGCCAACCAATTGAAAGGCCAATAACAAAAATAATTGCTGCTAGTAAAAAATTCATTACTACCCCAGCAACTATTATTAAGAATCTTTGGCCAACTGTCTTGTTGATGAAATTTTTCTTGTCACTGGCTTCACCTTGTCCATCTTCGCCACGCAATCTCACAAA
>DAOQAO010000080.1:0-2863 GCA_035354095.1 bacterium
ATTGAGGCGCAAATGACCTTGCGCCAATATGATGGTTGGTGAACTTTTGTTATTTTAATAAAGCCAGCTCAGCAATGGGCTGGTTTTATTTTTGTCAGCGCTTGTGGTATATTTATTACATAATTATAATAGATAGTTATGGCTAGAAAGATTTTATTTTTTTTCGGACCGCCAGCTTCGGGTAAGGGAACTCAAGCGGAAAAATTAGCTCAGCAACTTGGTTTACCAGCCATTTCGACCGGTGATTTACTTCGTCGTAACAATCAGTTGGCTGGTGAATATAAATCAGCTATGAATGAAGGGCAATTAGTGGCTGATGAAGTAATCAATGATCTTTTAATTGAGCGTCTTAGTCAAGCTGATGCCGAGAAAGGTTTTATTTTAGACGGCTATCCTAGAACCAAGACTCAATTCGAATATTTTTATAACAATATTATTAAGTCAGAAGACAAGGCCTGTGCTATTGAAATAAGCGTTAGCGAACCGGAGATTTACAATCGTCTGGCTGGTCGAAGATTTTGTCCGCAATGTGGCGCTGGTTATCATTTGCTTTATAAGCCTAGTCAGCAACCAGGCATTTGTGATAAATGTCAAACCGCACTCGAGCAACGACCAGATGATACTGAAGATATTATCAAAGAGCGTCTGGGTCTTTATCAAAGAACCATGGGGCCGTTAGTGGCTCTTTGGTGGCAAATGGGCGAGCTAATTATTATTAAAGGTGAGAAAGAAATCGATCAAGTTAATGATGATATTTTAGAAGCTTTGGAGGAGGATGGTTTTCTCAAATTAAAACCAGAAATTATATGATTCGTTATAAAACTCCCGAACAGGTTGCCTTAATTCGTGAAGGTGGCCGTAAACTCGGTCAAATTACCGCCAAGCTAGCCGCGGCGGTTAAACCGGGGATTACTACGGCTGACTTGGAAGAA
Source organism: bacterium (assembly GCA_035354095.1). Classification (GTDB taxonomy): domain Bacteria; phylum Patescibacteriota; class Patescibacteriia; order Patescibacteriales; family Patescibacteriaceae; genus UBA1359. Next base: position 933 of record DAOQAO010000080.1, read on the forward strand.
TTGTTGCTAAAATTAATTGCTGAAGCTGGCGGTGTTCCAGCTTTCAAGGGTTATCGCTCCAGTAAACGAGGACGACCTTTTCCAACCGCGCTTTGTGCTTCCATCAATCAGCAAATTGTTCATGGTGCTGCTGTGCCAGGTAGGGTTTTAAAGTCGGGTGATATTATTGGTCTTGATCTTGGTATGGAATATCCAATAGTTAAGCCTGGAGAAAGTCCAGCTTGGCCAGTTAATAAGTCTGCGCCACACGGTGGTTATTTTACTGATATGGCTGTAACTGTGACAGTTGGTAAGGTTAGTCGCCAGGTGCAAAAATTGGTGAATGTTACTCGTCAGTGTTTGGATTTAGCAATTGAACAGGCTAGGCCAGGTAATACTTTACTACAAATTGCTCAAGCTATTCAGCCACTAGCTGAAAAAAACGGTTTTAGCGTGGTTCGTGATTTAGTTGGTCACGGCGTTGGTCTTGGTGTTCATGAAGACCCCCAGATTCCTCATTATGTTTGCAATCAATATGGCGAACAAGACATCGTCTTAAAACCAGGCATGGTGATTGCGATTGAACCGATGATTAGTTTGGGCAGCCCAGAAATTAAGGCTGGCCGCGATGGTTTTTCTTTTGAAACCATTGACGACAGCTGGAGTGCCCATTTTGAACATACTATTGCTATTACCGCTACTGGCAATCAGATTTTAACCTCACCAGAATGAACGAACCCTTAATATTTTTAGGTATTGATTGGGGTGCGAGTAAGATTGGTTTAGCTATTGGTGATAGTCAGACTAAATTAGCTTTGCCTTATGGCCGAGTAGCTAGTTGGTCTGAAGCCCAGGCAGTAATTGCCAAAGAACAAGCCCAATTTTTAGTGATTGGCTGGCCCAGGGGACTCTTGGATAAAAACGATAAAATCAATCAAGGCTGGACTGATTTTGTTAAAATGGCTCGAGCTAGTGGGCTACCAGTTGAATTAGTTGACGAACGATTGAGCACTCAGGCGGCTGATCGATTGATTAATCATCAAAAAGCGGCGGCTGATCAGGATGCTATTGCTGCCATGCTTATTTTGCAAGGCTTTTTAGATCAATATGAGCCAAACCACTAGTGAGCGGCTATTGATTTTGAAGCGTCGCGAGTATCATGAGCACGATGCCATTATTACTGCTTTTAGCCCTGAGCGGGGTCGTTTGAGTTTACTAGCTCGCGGGCTAGCTAAACCTCAATCAAAATTAGCCGGTCATTTAGAACCAATAACTATTGTTGATGGTTTAATTGTTTGGAGCCATCGGCCAATACTGAGCTCAACTGTCAGTCGCCAGTCGTTTATTGGCTTAAAAGATCAGTTGGCTGCGGTAGTTTTAGCAGGACAAGTTATTAATCGTTTTTTAAATTGGTGTCTGGTTGGGCAGGCTATGCCAGAAGCTTGGCACGATTTGGTAGATTTATTTTCTTATTGGAATGAGTCGCCACGAAGTCTAGCTACCCTAACTTGGACAGCCCAAGCCGCCCAGTGGCGCTTGGCTAATTATTTCGGCTATGCACCAGATTTATCCTCGGGTCAAATAGCTGATAGTCAAATTAAAGTAACGGCTTCAGTTGGGCAGTTACTTGATCAGGCACTGACTGACGATTGGTTAGAATTGACGAAACTTAGCTCATCGCCTACAATTTTAGAACAGGTAACTGATTTTTTTAATCAGTGGCTTAATTTTTTGGATTATAATATATGTTAAGAACACATACTTTAGGCGAACTTCGGGCAGCCGATAAAGGTCAGATAGTTATTGTGACTGGCTGGGTGCAGTCTTGCCGCAATTTAGGCGGTTTGATTTTTATTGCTTTGCGCGATCATTACGGCGTTACTCAGGCTTTTATTGATCCAACTAGTCAGCCAGAAATTGCTGCTTTGGCTCAAGAACTTCGCGATGAATTT
>DAOQAO010000081.1:0-2837 GCA_035354095.1 bacterium
AGGATTCTTTTATAATATTATCTAACCAGCTCATGATTTTTCAGGTTTTAAGTAATCTGGTAACTAACGCTATCAGATGGGCTGGGAAGTCTGTCAGCCTTGATGTTTGTCAAGACTATGACAATCTAGTAATGATTATAAAAGACGACGGTCCTGGGATTTCGGATAAATCCCTAAAGGATCTCTTTAAAAGAGACATGACTAAAGAAGGTGGTCATGGATTTGGCCTTCATATCGTTGGCCAAATTGTTGAGCAAATGAGTGGAGCGATCGAATATCGCTTTGAACAAGGAGCGGTATTTACCGTAAAAATTCCTTTATAAACTTATAACCTCACTTATTTAAGTGGGGTTTTTGTTATTTGATAGTGTAGCCTGATGGTTTGGTTGCTGAGAGCTTTAACTTCAAGGAGTTTAAGTTTTGCCTCAAAATTATTATCGGAAAACAAATTTAAGCCTTTGCCAAAGACAATTGGCTCAATAGTCAAAATTAATTCATCAATTAAGCCAAGTTCCCAAAATGATTTGTTGGTATAGGCTCCGCCGCCAAGAATGGCCTTGGTAAAGCCTCGGTCTTTTAAACTAAGAAGTAATTCGTTTGGGGTGCCAGAAAAAAATTCAAGCTTTCCGGGGATACTGTTAAATTTGTTTGCTTCTGGAGTTAGGACAATATTTAATCTACCTGGTAAGGGTTTGCCAATGGTTTGATAAGTTGAATTACCCATGATAATAACACCGGAATCTTTGGTTAATTCAATAAATGATTTTTTATCTTCGGGGCTAGTCCAGTCAGCTAATTGTCCAGCTTCTTTTGCTATTTTACCATCAACAGTTAAAGCCATTATCAAAATTAGTTTCATAGAATTTTAAACAGCTATATCAAAATTAATTTTATCATAACTTTGGTAATCTTTTATCTGACTATCTTCAGCCTTCCAATCAAAAATACTGGTAAAATTGACTGTTTCAATTTTTGGTAAAGGAAAGCGTTCGGGATCACGCGATAGTTGTTCTTTGGCTCCTTGAGTATGATTAACATAAATATGAGTGTCAGCTAGAAATCCAATCAAGCGGCCTTCTTGTAAGCCAGTTTCTTTGGCTAGAAGATGAAGCAGCAAGGCATAGCTAGCAATATTAAAAGGCATACCCAGCATGACATCTTCTGAACGTTGGTTCCAGAGTAGATTAAGTTTATTGTTGATGACGGTAATTTGAAAACCATAATGACATGGTGGTAGAGCCATTTGTGACAATTGACAAGGATTCCAGGCGTTAACAATCATGCGTCTGTCACCAGGATTGTTTTTGATAGTTTCAATAAGATTTTTAAATTGGTCAACGCCTTGATTGGTATAATCAGCCTGATAGTCTTTATAGGGAGCATTGAAATGACGCCACTGAAAACCATAAATAGGGCCAAGGTCGCGTTCAGCCATCATCTTGGCTTTAGTGTCCTCATCGTGTCCATAAGGAACTTTGAGAGGTGAGGCCCATTCATCCCAAATATGGTTGTTGTGTTCCTGTAACCATTGCTTATCAGTTAAACCCTTGATGAAAAACTCTAATTCCGAAGCAATTAGTTTGAAGGGCATTTTTTTGGTTGTCAGTAGAGGAAAACCTAGCGACATGTCGTGTTCAAACATAACTCCGGCAACTACTAAAGTATCAATGCCGGTGCGATTGGCTTTTCTTTCGCCCTGTTCTAAAACTTTTTTTACAACTTCTAAATAACTTTTCATATAATTGATTTTATTAATTAATATTAACATTTTGCCTTTAGCTTTGGCAAACAATAAAAATTGCTTGGCCAAACCCCAGAATTGCTATACAATAAAGAAGACTTATTTATTTTATAAAATAGCTATGGCTTGGTGGCAGGCGTTGATTCTTGGTATTGTTGAAGGTTTGAGCGAGTTTTTGCCAATCTCTTCAACGGCTCACTTACAATTATCTGGCGAATTAATTGGAGTGGTTAGCTCTGATTTTAGCAAGAGTTTTTCTATCTTTATTCAATTGGGAGCGATTTTAGCGGTCCTAGTTGTTTATTTAAAGACTCTCTGGCAACGGCCAAAGGTTATTTTGAAATTGATTGCTGCCTTTATCCCAACAGCGATTTTGGGCGCTTTTGCTTACCCAATTATTAAAGGTTATCTTTTAGATAGTTTTGGTTTGATGGCCATAACTCTAGGTTTAGGAGGTCTATTTATTTTATGGTTTGAAAATCATTATCGAACCGGTAGAGCAGTTGTTCAAGATAGTAGCGAGATTACCTATAGACAGGCAGTTATTATTGGTTTTTGCCAATCACTCGCCATGGTGCCAGGTGTTTCTCGTTCGGCAGCGACAATTATTGGTGGTTTAGTGCTGGGGCTTAGCCGTCCAGCGATTGTTGAATTTAGTTTTTTGTTAGCCTTGCCTACTATGATGGCGGCAACCGGTCTAGATTTGCTAGAAAGTCAGTGGACTTTTGGTCGAATGGAAATTATTGCTTTGACAATTGGTAGCTTGGCGGCTTTTGTTACCGCTTGGGCTAGTGTTAAGTGGCTCCTCGGTTTTGTCCGCCGTCATGATTTTAAAGTTTTTGGTTGGTATCGAATTGTTTTAGCTGTTATTTTAGCAATTTATTTTATTCGCGAAATAAAGAATTTTTTGCTATAATCTTATCAAGATATAAATAAAAGATATTATGCGTATTGCTATTTTTGATACCAAAGCTGGCGAAAAGAAATATTTTTCCAAGGCTTTAATTGGTCAGCAGTTAGAATTTACTTCGGATAGTTTTGATGAAAAGACTGCTAGTTTGGCCAAGAATGCTCAAGTAGTTATGGTTTTTATTGC
>DAOQAO010000082.1:0-2820 GCA_035354095.1 bacterium
TCGAGGCATTTATGACAACATTGTTGGTGACCAGTTGCTAGTCAACTATGACACATTTCTTAAAAAAGTCAAGAGTTCACCTAGCTTGACCTTTTTTTTATAAAGTTTTATTATTAAATCACTCAAGAATGATTGCTGTATCTACCAAATACAGGATTAAATAATCGGCCTAAGCCCTAAATTCTTGTATCAATTAAGTGCCTGCCAAAGCAGGAAGCTAGATGGAACCGCGAGTAACAAGCCTCGTTCTAGCAATAAACTTATGTTTATTGTTTGAATGAGGTTTTTTATTTATTAAATTAAATCTATGCCCGAATATCCAATTGAGGTTATTCGTCACTCACTGGCTCATATTTTGGCCTCAGCAGTTTTGGAACTTTATCCAAAAGCTAGACCAGCGATTGGTCCAGCAATTGACAATGGCTTTTATTACGATTTTGATTTTGCTGACGATAAGTTGACCGAAGATAAATTGGCTGTTCTCAATCAAAAAATGACTGAACTTATTGCCAAGAATTTGTCATTTAGTCAAACTAGTAAAAATATTGATGAAGCTCTAATGGCCGAGCAGGCAGCTAGCCAGGATTATAAGGCTGAAATTATTGCTGATCTAAAAAAGCAAGGCGAGACAACCGTTACCTATTATACAGTTGGTGATTTTACTGATCTTTGCCGCGGTCCTCATGTTGCTTCAACGACCGACTTGGCTTCAGCTGGCTTTATGGTTCATCGCTTGGCTGGTGCTTATTGGCGTGGTGATGAAAAAAACAAGATGCTAACTCGTATCTATGTTTTAGCTTTTGCTAGTCAAAGTGAATTAGATAGTCATTTAAAAATGCTTACTGAGGCTGAACAACGCGATCATCGTAAACTCGGCCGTGAACTCGATTTATTTCATATTGATGACAAGGTTGGTTTGGGTCTACCTTTGTGGCATCCAAAAGGTGCCATGCTCTGGCAGGTTATTGAAGATTTTTGGAAAATTCAGCATCTGCGTAATGGCTATGAATTAGTTCGTAGTCCGCATATCGGTAATAAAATTCTTTGGGAAACTTCTGGCCATTGGGGATTTTATAATAGCAGTATGTATCCGCCGCTTGATGCTGGTCAAACTTTAGAAGAACGCCAGCAGGGGATTAAGGCTAAAGAATCCGAAGAATATCTCCTCAAGCCAATGAATTGCCCGTTTCATATTGAGATTTATCAAAATAAGCCAAGATCTTATCGTGACTTTCCTTTGCGCTACGCTGAATGTGGCACGGTTTATCGTTATGAAAAGAAAGGTGAATTATCTGGTTTAACTCGAGTTCGCGGTTTTACACAGGATGATGCTCACATTATTTGCCGAACTGACCAAGTTGAAACTGAACTAAAAAGAGTCGTTGATTTTATTCTCTTTATTTTCAATTCTTTCGGTTTCGATACCAGCTTGATTAATGTCTATCTATCACTCCGCGATCCAGAAAATAAAGCTAAATATGCTGGCTCAGATGAGGGCTGGGACTTTACTGAAAGTGTTCTAAAAAAAGTTGCTATCGAAAAGGGGCTCAATTTCAAAGAAGAAAAAGGTGAAGCAGCTTTTTATGGCCCAAAGCTTGATTTCAAACTCAAAGACGCTTTGGGTCGTGAATGGCAATGCTCAACCTTGCAATTTGATTTCAATTTGCCGGAACGCTTTGATATGAACTATACTAACTCTAGCGGACAGGCTGAACGACCTTATGTTCTTCACCGAGCTCTCTTTGGTTCGTTTGAAAGATTCATTGCTCTACTTATTGAAAACTATGCTGGCGCTTTTCCACTGTGGTTGTCTCCAGTTCAGGTAAAGATTTTATCAGTTGGCGAAAAACATCATGAATATTGCCAAAAATTAACTGATGATTTAAGACAAGAAGATATTAGGGTTGAGATTGACAATAATGACGAAACTGTCGGCAACAAGATTCGTAAAGCGGCAGCTGAAAAATCACCATATATTTTGGTGATTGGTGATCAAGAAATTGCTTCTGGAGAACTAGCAATTCGTCAGCGCGGTTCAGCTGATTTGCTAAAATTAAGCCGTGAAGAGTTCTTAAAAATGCTTAAGGATAAAATCTCTAATCGTACTTAAAGCATTGGTTGACGCCAATTTTTAAGCTTTCGGCTAATTGATTGGCGTTTAGCGTCAAATTTAACTACAATAAGATTATCAGGTTGTTGGCGAACTAGAATATCTAGTCCGATAAAGATAAAAATCCAACCAGGAATAATTGGCAGCACCAAACCAGCTAATCCTAAGATTAGGCAAAAATAAGCAATGGTTATTTGGCTGTAACGAATTATTCTGGCCATTTAAATAAAATTGATAGTAAGACCCTTCTTAATATCATATTTAAACAATTTTGTCAATATACATTATGCGCACACCACAAGAAATGTTTAATCAATTACAAGAATTAAAACACGAACGCAAGTCTTTGCAGGCAGTTTATCGCGATGCGTTGTCTAGTGCTGGTGATTATAAGAAATTAACTGACGAGATAAAAACGATGCGTGAAAAACGCAAGATGATTATTCAGGCAGTTGAAGCTGATTTGCGCAGTGAGCTTGATCGTCTAGATGAAATAAAGAATGAAATTAATAACGATAAAGCCTTACTGGCTGATGCTGTTATCAACCAGATGACCAAAGGGGAACCAGTTACGGTTGTTGATGAGTATCAAGAAAAATATGAGCCTGTCTTTACGGTAACTTTCCGTAAAGAAGGCAGTAATTAAACAATATGAAAAAAAGATTGTTATGGCTAGTGCTAATTTCGCTTTTTTTAGCTAGTATCTTGGC
>DAOQAO010000083.1:0-2778 GCA_035354095.1 bacterium
TAATTTAAGATAAGTAAGACAGACGGTGCGGGCCGTCTGTTTTACTTTTGTTTTAACTAATTTAGTATTTGATGGTAAAAGAAAAGCAAGAAGCACATTAAATAAAAGGAGGAAGTCATGAAAAGGAAGACAATAATCAAGTGGTACCTGCGTATACGGCTTGTAAAAGTTTATGCGTCATTTTTGAAACAAATCATTGATGATTTTTTCTTGATCTTGTTTATGTCATGGATGGATTCATTTCCACTCCAAGCAGACAAAGATCATACCACTATTCAGAGATTTTTTTTCAAATTATTTGAATTTTCTTTATTTTTCATTGCAGCCTTTTATTGGCCGCTAGTTGTTATTCCTTTGCTCGTAGTTTTAACTTTTGAGGGTTATATTCGTTATAGAAAAGAAGAAGACGAAAAAGAGAGAGAAGCCCCCAAAAAATGGCACTAAACCTCCTTAGCCACTCCTAACCGAGTGGCTTTTTTCTTTGCTTTAAGTATTGTGCTACAATAAATCTAGATTATTATCTCAATTTATGCGTGTACCAATCCGTAAAGGTGGAAAATATACTTTTATTCAAACTGATCCTCATTTAACCCAGGCCAAGTTTGATGAACTCAGCCGCAAGCTCAGTTGGCTTAAAAAAATCGGTCAACCGCGAGCTATTGTTGAAGTTCAGCGACTAGCCGAGCTCGGTGATTTTTCGGAAAACGCCGCCTATCAGATTGCTAAAGGTAAACTACGCGGTATCAACCAAAAAATTTTTGACCTTGAGGATCATCTTAAAAAAGCCATTATTATTAGCCAACCAACTAGTGGTGGTTTCGTTCGTTTGGGTTCAACAGTGACTGTCGAAATAAATGGTCGGTCAAGGACTTTTCAGATTTTAGGATCAACTGAAACCAATCCAGGTGGTGGTGTTATTTCTCACAATTCACCAATTGGGGCAGCGGTAATGGATCGACGAGTTGGCGACACGGTAAAAGTATCTCTAGCTAATGGTAAAGTTGACTGCCGAATTATTCAAATTAACTAACAATTGCCAACCAATCAGTTTCAACTTGGCTGATTTCAGCTTCTAGATTTTGTAATTCTTTAACTTTGTCTGGCTGATAATCGAGTGGGTGAGCAGTAAAATAAGCTAGTAGCTCATTTTGCTTGTCCCGTAGCTGGTTGAAGCGCTTCTCTAAAGTAGTGGCTTGTCTTTGACGAGCTTTGGCAGCTAGATAGCTTTCTTTGGCCGCAGTTTTGTCATTAGTTGTTTCACTAGCTAGAGGCTGTTCGACTGTTTGTCGCAAGTGGCCATTTTCTAAATAGTAAATATAGTCAGCGTAATTATGAGGATAGCGCCGAGCTTGGCCGTCACTAAGTTCAACAATATTGGTAGCTAGTAGTTGGCTAAAGGTGCGGTCATGGCTAGTAAAAATAATTGTTCCTGGCCACTCATGTAGTGCCTGGCCCAAAGCTTCGGCAGTGGCAAAATCAAGATGACTAGTTGGTTCGTCCAGTAGCAGAACATCAGGGCGACTAAGCAGCAAGCCAGCTAGACAGAGGCGTGATTTTTCACCACCACTTAAAACACTAACTGATTTTTTTAAATCTTCATCTCGAAATAGAAAATCACCAGCCATTTTTAGGACAGCTTCAGTTTTAATTTCCGGTGAAGCTAGTCGTCTTAGATAAGCACCAACTTGTTCGCTAGGGTTGAGCATCTCAGCTGATTGCTGAGCGTAATAGGCTTTTTTTAGATTGGGTAGCCATTGGAACTGACCAGACAATGGTTCTAGCTGACCAGTCAAAGTTTTAAGCAAAGTTGTTTTACCTTGCCCATTATCGCCCAAAATAATTACCTTTTGTCCGCAAGTTATCTCTAGATTGATTTTATCAACAATAATTTTATCGCCATAACCAATCGCTAGCTTGCTAGCATGGACAGCCCAAGTTTTTCTTTTATCAACTTTAGGAATAGCAATTCTAACTCGGCTATCGCTAGAGGCAATCATCAGTTTTTTATCTGATATTTTATCGATTTGTTTAATGATTGATTGAGCCTGAGCAGCCTTGGAAGCCTTAAAACGAAAGCGGTCAACGAATTCTTGTAAATGTTCGGCTTGGCGTTCGATTTTTTGATTATAATTTTGCTGGCTAGTGAGCTGGCGTTCTTTGTGTTCCAAATATTCTTCAACCGGCCGAGGAAAATGAGTGCAACCGTTGGCGGTGATTTCTAAAGTTTCCTCGCAGGTATTTTTAAGAAAATGACGATCGTGAGAAATTATTAAAAAGGCTCCGTTATAGGTTTTGAGAAATTTTTCCAGTAAAATCTGGGTGCTAAGATCAAGATAATTAGTCGGTTCATCAAGCAGTAGTAAATTTGGTTCTAGCAGTAGCATAGCCGTTAGCTTGGCACGCATTTGCCAACCGCCAGATAAGCTAGTTATTGGTAAGCCAAGCTGTTTTTCAGTTAGTTCAAAGCGGCTAGCCAGACTTTGACAACGCCAAGTTTCCTCGCCGCTAGTTCTTTGTAGATATTCTAGGACAGTTTCGGTTGGCGTAAATTCTGATTGTTGTTCTAGATAGCCCAAATGAGCTGTTGAGCCAATAATTACTTGTCCACTATCGGCAGTTTCACTGCCGGTAACAATCTTGAGTAGTGTCGATTTGCCAGCCCCATTGCGACCGATAACGCCGAGCTTTTGTTTTTCAGCCACAGCAAAACTAAGGCCACTGAAAATTTGCTGGCCACCATAGCTTTTGTTTAGATTTTGAACTTGTATTAATATCGCC
>DAOQAO010000084.1:0-2731 GCA_035354095.1 bacterium
ACTTTTTAAATTCATCTTTTTTACTATCTTCAATATCACCCCAAATACTATAAAAAACTTCGCTAAAAGTGCCTAAAGCTTCAATTAGCCAATCAAAAAATCTTTCAATTATACCTGGCTCGGCCTTTGGTTTAACACCCAAGACATTATCAATAGCCGGTTTGCCAATCTTGGACCAATCAGCGGCAATCGGTATCAATAATAGCTGATACCACAACTGTTCTCCAGGATGGAGCGAACTCATCAAATCCATCAAAGTTGCCATTGGATCTTTGAAATGAAACTCTGGACGGCCAATCTGATATTCAAATTCTTTATAAGTTCTAATCGGCAAAGCTTGCTTGAATTCTGGTTCCATTTGGACAGGGATAAACTCTGCTCCCCAAGCATCAAAATCAGGATGAGGATATTTACTAGGCACAGTGTTGACATAATCCTCAACTTCGGCAATTTCAGCATTTGGATATTGAGAATAAACTGCTGTTTCAACTAGATTACGAAAAGCAGCTGGAGTACGGACTAAAAACTGGATATAGCCATCGATACCAGCTATTTCAAAACTAAAACCAAGCTGGAATTTACCTTCCCAGTAGTTTTCAATCAAACTGATACTGCCATGAGCACCAGCTAAATAAGCAAACATATTTTCCAAAGCCTTGGGCGACTGCTCATTGGCTTTTGGAATATCAATGGCGAGCAAAGTAAATTTCTGTTTACGATACCACAGACGGCGGCGCCAAGTAACCCAACACATCAAAGCACCATTTAAAAAAATAGCCGCCAAAATCATCCAGCCATAATAAACAATCAGACGTCTAAACATCTCGTCGACTGGCAAGCTGAAAAATTTAAGTAGCGGTTCTAGATTTAAAACTATTTCCATAAGCAATAAAGCTGGATATTTAACTCCAGTTTATCATAAGGCTGATTAAAAGAAAAGCTAGCCCTAAATGGTCTAGCTAGCTTTTTCTTTAAGCGAGTAACTGCCATCGGGTAAACGTTGGAACAGTTCTTTATTAGAAAGTATCAAACTAACGGTAGTTTTTTTAACTAAGCGCTGGTTTAAGACTTCTTTAATAATATCGTCTTTACTTAAAGAATATTTAGCCTTTTTTAATATACCGGTAATGATATCAACTACTCTTCCGGCCTGATAACCAGATTCTTTGAGAGCGTAAATACCACGACCAACTAAAACATAACGATCATCCAAAATCAATTCATTGTGAACAGTGGCGGCATTGGCTGGCTTATCGGCAAAAATCTTATTAATTTGACTGGCAATATCGCGGAAATGCAACGGTTGGCCAGCCTCTTTTAAAATCAAGTAAATCTTGTCAGCAATTGTTCGAGGCTTAACTTCTGGCAAATCAGACAGTCCCCAAGCTCCAAATTTATTCTGTTCAATCTGACGAACAGCTCTTAGAACTGAATAAACTGGCTTATTTTGATTAATTAACTGGCCGTCCTTAAAATTTTCTCCAGACAAAACACTAGCTAAATCAAATTTATTAGCACTAGTTAGCTTGTCAGTATTATTTTTATAGGCATCAAGCTCAAAACTAAGTTTAATCAAATCTTCAACCAAAAATAATCTCTTGGCTTGACGAACCTGCTCAACTAATTGTTCAGCTAAAGATTCTAAGTGATCAATTGCCTGATATTTCAATTTAACTGAGTCATTAAATAAATCAGAAGTAATTGGATCAAAATCATCAGCCATTACTTTGGATACCAAAAAATCGAAATTGTTACTATAAACTGCTAAACCGCTTTCTTTTACAGCTTCACGGCTTAAAACTAAAAAGCTAGACTCTAGATATTGTTTATCCATCAGTCCACCATTATCAGAAATTAATTGGTCTAAAGATTTACGCAACAAAACCACTTGTGATTCCAAGTCGCGCATCTTTTTTAATTTCTTAAGACCAGCCGCTTCAATCTGACGAACTCTTTCTCTAGTCAATCCATGAGTAGCACCAATTTGTTCTAGAGTTTGGCGTTTGGCAGTATTAAGCCCAAAACGACGAGCTAAAACATCCCGTTCGCGCGGATTAACTTTTTGTAATAATTTTTTGACTAATCTTAAAAGAGAAAACTTATCTGATAAAAAAACATTATCAAGGACTCCAGCTCGTGTAGTCATAGGCTATGAGAAAAATAATAACTGGTAAACAGTAGTTAAAATCTAACACCTTTTTATTAATAAGTCAAGAGCTAATCAGTAATAAAAAAACAACTCAGACTAGCCGAGTTGTTTTTTATATTGAAGAAAAATAATTACCAGGCTTGAACTTCAATTTTGGTATAGCGCTGGCGATGTCCCAAAACTCTCTTGTAACGAGTCTTGTTCTTGTATTTAACAACAGTAACCTTGTCACCTTTACCATGTTCTAAAACTTTAGCAGTAATACCCTGAGCTAAGGCCGGGCGACCAACCTGAACTTCTTTGGCTTCATCATCAGCTAAAAGTAAAGCTTCTAATTTGGTTTCAGCATTAATCTCTAGAGGCAATAGTTCAACCTTAAGAGTTTGACCAGGACGGACTTTATATTGTTTGCCACCAGTGGCAATTATTGCGAATTTAGGCATATCGCTCTTTATCGTATTAAAAAATTAAACCTTACGGGGCAGGTATGCTAATATATTACGGTTTTTGTTGTTGCTTGTCAAGACGAGAAAAGCCAATTACCGCACACCCCATCAATAAAACAACTAGCAGCAGTGCCAG
>DAOQAO010000085.1:0-2666 GCA_035354095.1 bacterium
TGGCTACTTTTGCTGCGGCCGCTATTGCTACTTTTTGGAGCTCATCTTGGCATAATAGTTTTTTTGGTGGTTATGGCCAACCAATGCGTAGCTTAACTTTTTTTGCTATTTTACTAGCTTTTTACTTTTTAGTAGTTAATAACTGGTCGGAAATCAATCGTCGTCGTAGTTGGCTAGCTACTTTGATTAGTTTTAGTTTTATTACTATTTATTCAACTTGCCAATTATTTGGTTTGTATTTGATTCCAGTAGCTTTTACTAAGGCGATTAGCTTTAATCCAATTGGTTCTTTGACCAATCTGGGTTTATTTTTTGCTGCTGTGGTTCCTCTATATTTGCTAGCTCTCAATCAAGGTGATTATTTCTGTCAAAAGGGTTTAAGCCAGAAAGGTCATTTGTTTTGGAATATTTGGCTAGGATTATCAACAATTGCTGCCTTTGTTTCAATGACGGCTTTGGGATCCTTTACTATCTGGCCAATCGTTATTTTAGGTATTTTAATGGTTTTGATTTTTGGTCTAAGCCGCGCAGTAAAACTTGGTTCAACTCAGTTGATCGCGGTTATTGGTTCATTAGCTTTAAGTGTTGTTTTGCTGATAGTTGGTAATTTTGGTTGGTTAAAACTGTCATTACCTAATGAAATTAGCCTATCCAATTCTTTTTCTTGGCAGCTTGCCAAACATAGTCTGTCTAGTCGCCCAATTCTTGGTAATGGTTTAGCTAGTTTTGGTAGTGTTTTTACTCGCTTAAAACAGCCTGATTTTAATACTGGTAATTTGTGGAATCTTGATTTTGATTTACCATCTGGCTGGCTAGCCGAAAGTTTGATTATTGTTGGTGGTCTCGGAACTTTGCTACTTGTCGCTTTGCTCCTTGGTGGTTTATTTGCTGCTTGGCGAAGAATTATGATTAGTAAAGAAATGGACGAAGCTGACAGTAATTTTTCAGCTGGACTCTTATCTTCTGTGGTAGTTTTGTTGGCTGGTGGATTAATGATTCCGCTAAGTAATAATATTATTTTGATTTTTGTTTTGCTTTGGACTTTACTAATGGTTGTTACCTACAATTGGCCTCGTAAACAGCCAGTGTTTGAAAGAAGTGATGACCGTCGTTCTAGCACCATTTGGATAGTTGGCATAATTATTGCTTCAATTGGCTTACTAGCTGGCTTAGCTTTTGGTACCAAGCTTTACTTAGCTGATGTTATTGCTAGCAGTTCAGCTAAAAGCCAAGATGTTGAGAAACAAATTAGTGGAATGGCTGATGCTTATAAATTAGCTCCTTGGCGCGAAATGTATGGCTTTGGTTTGGCTCAACTTTCTTGGGTTAAAGCCAATCAGATTGCCGAAGGCGCCAGTAAGGCCACTGGAACTGAAGCAGTTGCTGCTCAAGAAAAAGCCAAAGCTTATGTTCAACAAGCTAAACAATTGATTGATGTTAACTTTAATTATGTTAAAAATCAGCCAGCTGTTTTAAAGAATGTTTCCAGCATGTATGAAACTATTGGCGATCTTGATGGAGTAGTTATGGCTCAAAAACAATTAATGAAGATTGATGCCAATAATCCATTATCTTATGCCAAGATTGCTCAAGTTGAAGTAGCCCAAGCTTATCAGGCTAGTGAAAAGGAAATGAAAGATAAATTAGTGGCTGATGCTTTTGCTAATTACAATAAAGCTATCGAGTTAAAGCCAAATTGGGCTGAAGCCTATTATTACCGAGCTGCCTTAAACCAGGCTATTGAAAAACCAGAAGAAGCTACCAAAGATTTGGTTCAAGCAGTTAATTATTCTGGTGGCGAGCCATCTTACGCCTTGGCCTTGGCTCAATTATTAAACCAGCGGGCTAAGACTGAAACTGATAAAGCGGCTGACTTACAAAAACAAGCCGAACAGATTGCTGATGGTTTATTACAACAAGCCAGCAATGATCCCAACGGACTTTATCTGTTAGCTGGTGTTTATCGTGATGCTGGTAAAACTGATAAGACTAAAGAAGTAATCAAAGTTTTATTATCAAAACTACAAGATGCTGATAAAGAGGCAGTCAAGAAGCAGTTTGCCGATTATCTACCAGATGGTGAAACCCCGGCCGCTGCTACCGAAACCCCAGCTGACGAAACTCAGGAACAAGAATAAAAAAGTAATTATCTAAACTAGCGGCCAGCTGTTTTGCTGGCCGTTTGTTTCTCTGAAATATATGATTATTACCTCAACTGAATTAAGAAAAAAGTTTTTACAATTTTTTGCTGAAAAAGGTCACGCCATTATCCCGAGTGCTTCACTCGTGCCAGAAAATGATCCAACGGTATTATTTAATACTGCTGGTATGCAGCCGTTAGTTCCTTATCTTCAAGGTCAAAAGCATCCGCTTGGTCAAAGATTAGCCGACGCACAAAAATGCTTGAGAACTGATGATATTGATGAAGTTGGTGATCAGACTCACTGTACTTTTTTTGAGATGCTGGGCAATTGGTCGCTTGGTGATTATTTTAAAGAAGAATCGATTGCTTGGAGTTGGGAATTTTTAACTGATCCTAAATGGTTGAATCTAGACAAGAGTCGTTTGGCAGCCACAGTTTTTATTGGTGATAATGATGCGCCCTTTGATCAATTGTCTTATGACTTGTGGCAAAAAGCTGGTCTACCAATTGAGCGATTAGCTAA
>DAOQAO010000086.1:0-2647 GCA_035354095.1 bacterium
GGTTTAACTAAATGGAATCTAACAATCGCGCTATTAACTTTTGGTTTTGGTAAAAAATCATTAGCCGGCACGGCCGCGATATACTCCGGATTGCTATAATATTGAGCCATGAGTCCAAGTAAACTTAGTTCGCCTGGTTTGGCAGTCAGTCTATGAGCAACTTCATCTTGAACTAAAACAACTATCAAGCTAGGTCGCTCCACTTCTCCGGCTAAAAATCTTTTTAAACAAATCGAGGTAATATTATAGGGTAAATTGGCGACAATTTTGTAGCCAGTTTTAAGTTCAATATTGGTCAGCTTTTGACTATCTTTTAAATCTGGTCGATTGATAACGGTTTTTAAAATATCTTCATTGACTATCTCAATGTTTTGATGGCCAGCAATTGCTAGTCGGCTAGGCAGTATTTCAGCCAAGCGGTGATCAAGCTCAACACTAACCACCTTTTTAGCTTGTTCAGCCAGTGACATGGTTAAAAATCCCCAGCCAGGACCGATTTCTAAAACCTCGTCAGTCGACTGTAATTCAGCGGCTTTGACGATTGTTTGATAAACCTTGGGTTGGATTAGAAAGTTTTGACCTTTACTATGTTGAGGGGCTACGCCATAAAGCTTGCCCAGCTGCTCGGTCTCTCTTTTTAATTCGGCAGCCGATAAAGTTATGGGCATAAAATTAGAAAACTAGATTAATTAATTTACCCGGAACAAAAATAGTTTTAACAATTGGAGTTTCTGGCCAATAGCGATTTAGATTAGCGTCGTCTTTAATTGCTGATATAGCCTCTTCTTGATTTACCTTGACTGGTAACTCGATAGTGCCACGAGTTTTTCCGTTAAATTGAACAACTAGATTTACTGAGTCATCTTGACATTCAGCCGGATTGATTTGTGGCCAAGGTTGCTCGGCAACAAAACCAACTCCATTAGTCCTCTGCCACAGTTCTTGACTAATATATGGAGCCAGCGGTGACAAAGCAATTAATAATTTATGGTAATCATTACGGTTGATAGTTGTCTGTTCAACTAAATTATTCACCAGAATCATCAAGGCGCTAACGACAGTATTGAATTTGAATTGTTCAATATCCTGACCAGTCTTCAAGATAGTCTTGTTCAATATTTTTTCAACCTTAGAATCACTAGTCTGATCTAATAATTTATCTTGTAGTGACCAGACTTTTTCTAGAAATTTACGAGTTCCAGCAAGACCATTGGTGTTCCAATCACAGGATTGATCAAACGGACCCATAAACATTTCGTAGAGTCTTAAAGCATCAGCCCCAAATTGCTCAACCATATCATCAGGGTTAACGACATTGCCCCAGCGCTTACTCATTTTACGACTGTCACTACCCATGATTAAGCCAACATGACGCAATTTAGCAAAAGGCTCTGGACAATTGACTGCGCCAATATCGTAAAGGAATTTGTGCCAAAATCTGGCATAGATTAGATGTCTGGTAGCATGTTCAGCTCCACCAACATATAAATCAACTGGTGACCACTCTTTTTCTAGATTTTTATCAACCAGGGCTTGTTTATTTTGTGGATCAATATAACGAAGATAATACCAAGACGATCCAGCCCATTGAGGCATGGTGTTGGCTTCTCGTTTAGCTGTCTGACCACAAATTGGGCAGGTAGTTTTCACCCAGTCAGTAATATTGACTAACGGTGATTCGCCTGTACCGCTTGGTTCATAATGTTCAACCATTGGCAAAGCTAATGGTAATTGGTTTTCAGGCATAGCCACTGTGCCACAATGATTACAGTGAATCATTGGAATGGGCTCTCCCCAATAGCGTTGTCTAGAAAAAGTCCAATCTTTCAACCGATAAGTCGTATGTTCTTGACCAAGACCAGATTCTTTTAGCCAATTAATAATTTTTTGTGAAGCCTCCTCAACTGTTAAACCATTAAGAAAATCAGAGTTTACCAGTTGCCCATTACCGGTATATGGTAACTCGGGCGAATCAGTAGAAATTACTTGGGTAATTGGTAAGTTGTATTTTTTGGCAAAATCATAATCACGTTCATCATGAGCCGGAACTGCCATAATAGCCCCACAACCATAGCCACTCAAAACATAGTCCGCTACAAAAATTGGCACAGCCTTTTTATTAACCGGATTGATGGCCTGACAGCCAACTAGAGCAACACCAGTTTTATCTTTATTGAGGTCAGTTCGGTCAAGATCGGTTTTATTTTTAGCTTGTTCAATATAGTGAGTTACTTCTGACCAATTAGTAATACTATCTTTTAGTTTTTCGAGCAAAGGATGTTCTGGGCAAATGGCAACATAGCTACAGCCAAATAAAGTATCAGGTCTAGTTGTGAAAACAGTTAATTTTTCTAAGGATTTTTCATTGTCAGTAATCTGAAAATCAACCAAGGCTCCCTGGCTACGGCCAATCCAGCCCTTCTGCATCTCTTTAATTGAATCTTCCCATTCTGGTAAAAGAGCTAAGTCATCTAATAAACGATCAGCATATTCAGTAATTCTAATTACCCATTGGCGAAGTGACTTTTGCTCAATGTCGCTACCACAGCGCTCACATTTGCCATTTTCTAAATCTTCGTTAGCCAGTCCAGTTTGGCAAGATGGGCACCAGTTAATCGGTTCATCGGATTCATAAGCCAAACGATGA
>DAOQAO010000087.1:0-2569 GCA_035354095.1 bacterium
ATAACATCATGACCAGCAAACATATACTTGCCGCTAGAAGGACGATCTAGTAGACCAAGAATATGCATTAGCGTTGATTTGCCCGAGCCCGATGGACCCATAATTGAGACAAATTCACCGCTTTTGATTGAAAAATCAATATCAACCAAAGCATCTGTAGCAAAATCACCGTTAGAGTAAACTTTACCTAGATGCTGTAATTCAATAATTACTTTACTATCCATAAAGATTATTCACCTTTAGCTGTTGGTTGTTTAATATAGGTCACAATTTCTTCTCCGTCTTTTACTCCGCTAATAATTTCAACCATACCCTCATCACCTTTTAACCCAACGCTAACCGGAACTTCTTCTAACTTATTGTTCTTTAAAATTCTAACAATTTTTTGTCCATCTGCTTTTTCTATAATACCTCTACCAGGTATCTTAACAACCTTGTCCTTATAATCAGTGGTTATAGTAGTATTCGCAGTCATACCAGCTTTGATTGGAATTTGCTTGGCCTCAGTTAATGCTTTGACTTCGTTGGCATCAGAAAAACTAATTTTTACTTTATAATAAACAACATCTTGAATAACAGTTTGAGCCGGCTCAACAAAATAAACCTGTCCATGAAATTTGGTATCCTCACCAAAAGCATCCAAAGTCACCTCGACTTGATTGCCAACTTTTATCTTATTGATATCTGACTCAGTCACATCAACTTCAATATCGAAATTATTATTAACCAAAACCATAATCAATGCTTTGCCAGCCCCAGAGAATTGTTCACCAACCTCATAATTAACTTGAGTAACTACACCATCAATTGGCGATAACAAACGACTATCATCGATTTGCTTTTGCACGCTAGCTAGACTAGCTTGAGCTTGGCTAATTTGAGCTTGTGCCAAAGAAACATCGGCTGAACGAGCTGGCGCTACCAGATTAGCTAGTTGTGCTCTAGCTACATCAACTGCTTTGGAGGCAGTATTGTACTGGGATTGAGCATTAGCAATCTGATGTTCATTAGACAGTTTGATAGTTGCCACATTGTTTTTAGCTGCCAATTTAGCATTTTCTAAAACAACTTTAGCTTGTGACAAATTATCTTCGGCACTGGCAACTGAAGTTTCGCTATTTAACTTGGCATTATAATATGCTTGATTAGCTGCCTCAACCGCGGTGATTGCACCGTTAATTTGATTAGTTTGACTACTAATTATGTTTTTATAAGCATCAAGATCAGCCTGAGAAAAATTATTACTAGTAATAGTCGCCTCGAGCATCGAATAGCTATAAGCTAAAGCCTCGGAAGTTTCATTCAAAAAAATACTAGTTTTGTCAGCCGCGCTAGCAAAACTATCGCTATCAGTCTTACTACGGGAAGTGTTGACTGCGGCTACGGCTAGCTGATGTTTATCTAGAGCTAAGCTTCGACTTTCTTTGGTCCTTTGCAACTGGGAAGAATCCTTAACGCTTAAAACATACTTAGCGTCATCATCTGACAGTATAGTATTAATATTATCCAGGGCTACTTTAGCTGCTAAAATTTTATCATTAAAAGTAATAAGCCCAGAACTACGACTATTATCGATATTTTTCTGTGCAGTTTTTCTAGTATTCTCTAAATTGGTTTCAGCTGTACTAACTGCTTGTTCTTGGCTAGTTGGTGTACTTGAGTCAGTTGATAATAAATCATTTAGAGTTTTTTCAGCTTGTCTAATATTTTCAGCTGCCGTATTTTTAACTTTATCTAATTCGGTTTGAGCCATTCTTTGACTAGCTGTTGTTTGATCAATACTAGACTGATTAACTGCAATAGCTGATTGACTAGCACCAGATAATAATTTAGCCAGATTAGCTTGCGCAATCTGTAGACCAGCCTCGGCTTCATTCTTTCTAAGAGTTAGACCAGCATAATCAAGCTCGGCTAATAATTGACCAACTGTGACCTTATCGCCGATTTTCACTGGCAAATTATTTATCTTACCGGTAGTCGGAAAATTTAAAGCCAGCTCTTTAACTGGAGTTACTGTGCCAGTCAAACTAACTGTCTGTTTTAGTTCGCCAATCTCAGCCTTAACTGTAGTATATTGAGGTTTATTTTTTTTAATACCACCCCAAACTATCAAACCAATAAAAACTACCAAGACGCCAGCAACGCTTAGCCAGATTATTTTCTTCTTCTTTTTCATAATTAAATATATTTTAAGCTCTATTAAACTACCCTCTAAGTTTAACAATTCCAGCCATAAAAATCAATCTATTAGATAGAGACTGCTTGTCTTTAATAAGTCTTTACTATATACTGTTAAAAACATATGCCTTACCTCTATCTCCTATTGTCACTAGCGATAATTTCCAGCGTTTCATTAATCGGCGCTATTACTCTAAGCTGGTCACTAGAAAAAATTAAAAAAGTCAATTTTTGCCTCATCAGTCTAGCAGCTGGTTCATTGATTGGTGATAGCTTTTTTCATTTAATGCCAGAAGCTACTGAGACTGGCAACTTAAACCCTTGGCTTTTTTTAACTTTTGGTCTACTGACTTTTTTTATTCTAGAAAAAGTAATTCACTGGCGTCACTGT
>DAOQAO010000088.1:0-2398 GCA_035354095.1 bacterium
GTTTAGCCCATTAATGGGCAAAGCGACTAGCGATAAATATGGCGTTTGGTCTTATTATCTTGGGCCAGAATTAAAATCTGGTGAATATTCAATTCGAGCTTTTATTAAAAAAGCCGATCAGACAACTGTTTATTCCAAGAAAATTGATTTTGTCGTTTCAGCTTCCGGAGCTGATCTGAGTCATAATATTGAAGCTAAAGACGGTTTTTGGGAGCAGCCATTACTTTTTGTAATAGCTGCTATTATTTTATCGATGACCTTCCTGTTGAGCATGCTGATTTGGGCAATTGTTTATTATTTGAAAGGTTTGCGTAAAAAAGATACAGTTAATCAAAATTATCGTTGGGTTAATAATGAATCAGCCAATCTTGACGACCTTAGTGCTGAACAATTAGAACAAGTAGTCACTGGTTTTAACAAGCTTTATCGGATGTTAGCTGCTCGCCAGTTAAATAAAAAAAATAAATCAAACGACCGATCGGTCGAATAATTAACCATATGAAATCATTTTTTGAAAGAATTTGGGAAAAAATTAGGAATGGTTGGCTTTATTTGGGTGAACATCGTCAAGCCGCTGTCTGGGGCGGAATCATCCTGATTTTATTGATTGTTGCCGTAATTTGGCGTTTTAATTCTGGCGGTCTAGCTGGTAATCAAGCCGGCAAGCAGTCGCCTCAAAATAAATTGCGTCAGCAATTTGCCGATCAATTGCCGGACTTACAAAAACAGGTTGAAAAAGATCCCAATAATCCTGACTTGCAACAACAATTAGGCGTTGCCAAATATGCTACTAATGACCTTCAAGGCGCTAAGGAAGCTTACGAAAAAGGTGTTTCACTAAATAGTGACAACGCCATCATGCATAACAATCTAGGTAATGTTTATCGTGATTTAAGTGATTATTCCAAGGCTGAAGCTGAATATCGTCGAGCCATGGAATTAAATCCAAAGCTGACTACCCCTTATTCCAATCTAGCTAGTATTTATCAATATAATTTAGGTAAGCCAGAAACCGCTTTAGCTATTTATGAAAGTGGTATCAAGAGTGTTCCAGAATATATTGATTTTTATAATTCAATTGCCTTACTCTATGAACAACAAGGTCTCAAGGATAAAGCTATTGATGCTTTCAAACGAGCCTTAAAAGTTCAACCAAGTAACCAGGCAGCTCAATCTGGCCTAGAAAGACTAGAGGAAGCTAGCCGATAGTTTAACTGGATTTTGGTAGCCATGAGCGCTCGATGGTTCCAGAATAAATCAAAAACCAGTCGTTTTTTGTTAACGACTGGTTTAGTTTTTTTATTTTTGGCAATTATTGGGCTAGGTGGTTATTTTTGTTATAAAAATAATTTAACAAAAACTAATTCCAAAACTCCAGCTTCTCGTTTTACTCATCTTGCGGTAGATAAGCTTGACCAAACTAAACTGTCGTTCAAAGAAGATTTTTCTACTCAGCCAGCTGAATTAGTTGATGTTAAGTTAGACGAAAAAATTACTGTTAATAATTCTGGTGAGAAACTTTCTTTAAAGCCAGTCGGTGGCAACCTTAGTCAGCGTGAATTTGTCAATCAAGAGCAAACCGAGATTGCTTACCGAGAAGTTTATCCTAATGTTGATTTTAAATATTCGATTGCCAAGGATCATTTAAAGGAAGATATAATCTTAAAAAATCAGCAGGCAAGTGGCGAGTTGTCGTTTAGCTTTAATTTAGCCAACGACTTACAAATTTCCCACGAAGCTGATGGTGGTTATTTAATAAAGCGTGGAGAGGACTATCTTTATTACATTTACCCATTTACAGCAGTCGACAATTCTGGTCAAAAAATTGACTATCAGACTAGTGTTGTTGGTGAAGAAAACAATAATTTTGTTATTACTGCTAAGCCTAAAAATAAAAAAGATTTGCAGAAAGCTGCTTACCCAGTAACTATTGACCCAACAATTACTTGGACTTTTCCTTTGTCGGCACCGACAATTAGCGCTATTTCGGCTAGTGATAGTCCGACAGCTGGTGGCCGTGAAGTAACTTTAACTGGTACTAATTTTTTTGGTTACAAACAAACTATTGATGTTGCCTATACTGGGAGTAGCACTTTGACTGATTTTGTTGGTAAATTCTACTTAGATACCGCTAGTTTAATTGCTAACAATCAGATGCGTTCTGATTGCGGTGATTTGCGAATTTATCAAGGCAATACCAAACTTAGTTATGAATTGATCAGTGGTTGCGGAACAGCAGCTACTCAAGTCAATGTCTTAATTCCATCAGTTTCCGAATCAACCACTTTGGAGCTTTATTATGGTGACGCTGATTTAACTACTGAAAGTACTAGCGTTGGGCCGCTAACTTCCTTTACGGCCACTGATTCCTTGGCTTATTTTGCCGCCACTCTAAATG
>DAOQAO010000089.1:0-2398 GCA_035354095.1 bacterium
TGCTAATTTACGCGGTCCGATAATTTCAAATAGCGACCCAATAAAAGGTGCTGAAGATGGCTCTATTGTTATTGTTTATTATGCTGATTTCACCTGTTCTTTTTGCAAAAAGCAAGAAGCTGTTTTTGATCAAGCCTTAAAAAAATATCCAGATTTAATCAAAATAGTTCGCAAAGACCTACCAGATACTGATAAAAATAGTCTCTCCTACTTATCTGCCAAAGCTGGGCGATGCGCTTTTGAGCAAGATTTATTTTGGCAATTTAATGATATTATCGTTAACCAGGGTGTAAAAAATTCTTCCGATATTGAAAAAATTGCTTCTCAGGCTGGCTTAGACATGGTTGCTTTTAAAGAATGCTATAAACAAAGTTCTTCATCAGCCTCTCTCGCTATTGAAAAAAATTGGCAAGAAGCCACTGCTCTTGGAATTAGTGGAACTCCTTATGTTTATGTTAATCAACGAGATTTCTTGGGTGGACTGACTTGGGAAGATTTGGAAGCAACAATTGAAGCTGAAAACAAATAGCCGTTAATTAATCCTCCCATTTATTTTATGACTAAAACTATTTTTTCCTGCAGTAAATGCGGAGCACAATTTCCTAAATGGGCTGGAAGATGTACCGAATGCGGTGCCTGGGGAACATTGAGTGAAGAAGCTTTAGTAGATCAAAGTAGTCGAGAAAATCAAAAACAACAGTTAATCAATAGCGCCAAACCAGCTAAATTAATTGCCTGGCAAGATTTAGCTAGTGGCCCAGCCAAGCGTTATTCAACTGGTCTAAGTGAAATTGACCGAGTTCTCGGGGGTGGTATTGTCCCTGGCTCTTTAATTCTTTTGAGTGGTGAACCTGGCTGTGGTAAATCAACTATTGTCGCTCAAATAGCTAAATCACTAGAGCAAACCCTATCTATACTCTATATCAGTGGCGAAGAGTCAGGCCAGCAGGTTAAAATGAGACTTGATCGTTTGGATTATCAACCAAAGAATATGAATTTTGCCAGCGAAACCAACGCTGACTCAATTATTGCTACAGCCATTAAAAACAAGCCGGAATTATTGATTATTGACTCAATTCAAACAGTCTACTCTGATCAAATACCTTCCGAACCAGGCAGTGTTAATCAAATCAAGGCTTGCACTATCAAGCTTTTAGAAATGGCTAAGGAATATAATATTAGCGTTATTATAATTGGTCATTTAACCAAAGATGGTAATGTGGCTGGACCAAAAACCTTGGAACACTTAGTTGACACGGTTCTTTATTTAGAGCAAGAAACTAGACATAATTATACTATTCTTCGTTCCAGTAAAAATCGTTTCGGCTCGACTAATGAAGTTGGTTTACTTGAAATGACTAACACTGGCTTTAGGCAAATTGAAAAAACGGCCGGATTATTTATCCAGCCAACTGAGCAAGTTAACGGCTCGGCCTTGAGTTGTCTAATGGAAGGCACTAGACCCTTTATCCTAGAAGTCCAGGCGCTAGTTAGTAAAACACTCTTTGGTTATCCGCAACGAAAAGCCATTGGTTTTGATACTAATCGCCTGCAAATGCTGACTACCGTAATCAGCAAACACAGTAAAATAAATCTGAGCAATCAAGATGTAATTGTTAGTGTGGCTGGTGGTCTAAAAATCAATGAAACAGCCCTTGATCTAGCAGTCTGTGCCGCTATCGCCTCCAGTTATAAAGATCAGCCGATACCTGAAAAAAGCCTATTCTTGGGTGAAATTGGACTATCTGGTGAAATTAGACCAGTTAGCAAATTAGAAAATCGTATCAAAGAAGCTGCTAAACTGGGTCTAAAAAACATCTTTTTGCCTTCTCAAGCTAAAATAACCGGTTCTAAAATAGTAGTAAAACAGTCCAACAACCTGAACACTTTTTTTGCTCAGATTTAGTAAAACACTAGCAAAAATACTACTGCGGTAATAGTCCACTACTAACCGACTGCCAAGTCTTACTAGTAAACACCTTCTTTTGCCAATCGCGCTCAGCAATAATTTTTTCCGCTGCATTCTTAGCTGCAACAATTAGCTCTTGATCGAATATTGTTGCTAGTTTAAGTTCACCAAAACCAGATTGCTCATAGCCATACATCTCACCTGGTCCGCGCCAAACCAAATCTAATTTAGCTAATTCTTGGCCATTGTAAACCTTAACCATGGCACTGAGACGACGGTTATCTTCAGGATTATCTTGGCTACTAAGCAGGAAACAATAGGCCTGCTGGCCTCTTCGACCAACCCGACCACGATACTGATGAAGTTGTGCCAAACCAAATCGTTCAGCACTTTCAATTATCATTATACTGGCCCCGGGTATATCAACACCGAGCTCAACAACAGCTGTTGCCACTAAAACCTGAAGTTCACCCCGAGCAAACTGATCCA
>DAOQAO010000090.1:0-2339 GCA_035354095.1 bacterium
AGAAAACAAAAGATGGTGATGATATTGAGCTGCTTAAAAAACAAATGGAAGAAATCAACCAATTAGCTCAAACTATTGGCGCCGCCATGTATCAAGCTCAGCCAGATGCCTCTACCAATGAGACCACAAACACTGATTCAACTAGCCAGGAAGCTAAAAAAGACGAACCAGTTGAAGGGGAAATTGAAGAAAACAAATAACTACTAGGTCATGGCCAAAGATTATTATCAAACACTCGGCGTTGATAAAAATGCCGATGATAATGAAATAAAAAAAGCTTTCCGAAAATTAGCTCATCAATACCACCCAGATAAATCTAGCGGTGATGAAGCTAAATTCAAAGAAATTAATGAAGCTTATCAGGTATTAGGCGATAAAGATAAACGCGCCAAATATGACCGTTTCGGCAGTTCCGCTTTTCAAGGCGGATCTGCCGGTTTCGGCGATATGGGTGGTTTTGATTTTAGCCAATTTTATCAAGGCGGCCAAAACGGTGGTTTTGATGTTAATTTTGGTGATCTTGGTGATATGTTTGGTGATTTATTTGGTTTTGGTGGTGGTAGAGGCCGACAGTCGAATAGTCAACGCGGTCGAGATTTAGAAATAACCATTAAGATTGATTTCCTAAAATCAATTTTTGGTGCTGAAGAAACAATTTCTTTAGAAAAAGAAACAACCTGCAATCACTGCCAAGGTAGTGGCGCTGCTGCTGGTGGCCAGGTAAAGACTTGCCCTGACTGTCAGGGTCGTGGTTTTGTCGATCAGATTCAACGAACCATGCTCGGTAATATTAGAACTCAAGCTGCTTGCCATAAATGTAATGGCACTGGCAAAATAATTGAACAACCGTGTCATGAATGCCGCGGACAAGGACGAGTAACCAAAAAAGAACCACTAACAATTAAAATACCAGCGGGGGTGTCTAACGGCCAAACAATCAAATTTGTCGGCCAGGGTGGTGCTGGTCTAAGAAACAGCACTAGCGGTAATCTTTTTGTTAATATTAAAGTCCAACCACACCCAACTCTAAAGCGAGATGGCAACAATATCTATTCAGTTCTTCCATTAACTTTTCGCCAAGCAGCTTTGGGTGATAAAATCACTATTGAAACAGTTGATGGCCCAGTAACTCTCAAGGTTCCAGCTGGCACTCAAAGCGGACAAGAAATAATCTTGCGCGGTAAAGGAGTTCCTAGACTTCATAGTTATGGGCGAGGCGATCATTTAGTTGAAGCTAAAATTATTACTCCAACTAGCTTAACTAAGGAGCAAAAAAAAGCTTTAGAAGCTTTGCCTTAATATGTCTAAATATTTCATTACTGTCATCGGTTGCCAAATGAATCTGAGCGATAGTCAAAAAATCGCTACCCAGCTAAATAATCTTGGCTGGGAAAAAACTGATGAAAGACAGGTAGCCGATTTAAATATCCTAGTCACTTGTGGCGTTCGCCAAGGAGCTGAAGACCGCATTTACGGTTTAATAAAACAAATAAAAAAAGATAACCCCGAGTCAAAAGTTGCTCTAACTGGTTGCCTGTCTTATAGACAAGACATTAAAAGTAAGCTTGGTGACCAAGTTGATTATTGGTTTAACATCACAGAGCTAATTGAGTTAGAAAAAATAATTCCTAACCCTAGTTTATCTGGCAGCTTGAACCATTTAGATGATTATCTAAAGATTAGCCCTAGCCGTCAATCGCGGGTTAGTGCCATAATCCCAATCGGTAATGGTTGTAATAATTTCTGCAGCTACTGCGTTGTGCCCTATGCTAGGGGACGAGAAAAATATCGTCCGGCCACAGAAATAATTAACGAAGCTAAGGAATTGTTAGCTAATGGTTATCAAGAAATCAAAGTAATTGCCCAAAATGTAAATAGCTATTTTGATACTCAAAATAATTGGGACTTCACTGATTTACTAAATGAATTAGATAAACTCGGCAATTACTGGTTAAGTTTTGCCACTAGCCACCCCAAGGATATGAGTGATAAGCTTATAGACTTTCTTGGTCATAGTAAAAATCTAGTTCATTATCTACATTTACCAGTACAAGCTGGCAGCAATCGCATTCTTCAAGCCATGAACCGTAATTACACCAAAGAGCACTATTTAGAATTAGTCAAAAAAATACGATTGGCTTGCCCAAATATTAGCTTAACTACCGATATTATTGTTGGTTTCCCCGGAGAAACTGAAAAAGATTTTTTAGAAACTTGCGATTTAGTTGAACAAGCCAATTTTGATCAAATCTACATTGCTCAATTTAGCTCTAGGCCAGGCACCGCTGCCGCCAAGCTAATAGACGATGTTACTGACCAAGAAAAAAAACAACGAGAAT
>DAOQAO010000091.1:0-2263 GCA_035354095.1 bacterium
AAGGGTTATTTGCTTTTTTTACCAATTGGTGGCTTTAAATTATCTTGGCGGATTGGTGTTTGGGTGATTATTATGATGGTTTGGCTAGTAAAATCTCTTTGGCAAGCCTACCGACAAAAAACTGCTTGGCTAGATTTTGGGCGCTTAAAAACTGCTGGGTTGATTCCGCTAATAATCATGTTAGTCTTTGGCACGGTTAGCGCTATTGTGCAACATTGCCAGCCGAGTAATATCTTTTTTGACGCTAATGGTTGGTTATTTTGGTTGATTATTCTTCCAGTAATGTCAATCAAGAGCTGGCCGCTCGACAAGCTTTGGGCTTCAGTTACTGCTGGTATTTCTTGGCTCATAGCCAAAACAGCTATTTTACTTTATGTTTTTGGTCATTTTTCATCAGCCATGATAACCATTGTTTATCGTTGGGTTAGAGATACGCAGGTTGGCGAGATTACTAAAATGTCAGCTCAGTTTTATCGAGTTTTTATTCAGTCACAAGTTTATTTATTGATAGTTTTAGCCATTGTTGCTTGGCTACTAGCCAGTGAATTACCAATCAAGGGTTGGTTTAAATGGCTTTGGAAAAAAGGTTGGGGTTATCTTTTGGTTTTAAGTCTAACTTTATTTCCGTTAATTATTGGTTTTTCTCGTAGCTTTTGGTTTGGTTTAGCAGTTATCGGGCTATTTTTGTTAATTTCTGTCTGGCGCCGTTATGGTTGGTCAATTGTTTGGCGTTGGGTAGTAACTAGTATCATTGCCTTAGTGTTGTCGCTGGCAGTGATTGTAGTCATTGTTCGTTTTCCTTGGCCTAACCCCCAACTGTCTTTTGATGCGGGAACATTACTTGAGGAAAGATTGGGTGATTTGAGTAGTGAAGCTGGCGCTTCTTCACGGTGGGCTTTACTGCCGAAGATGACCGAGGCTATTAGACAACAACCAATTGTTGGCCATGGTTTTGGAGCTACTATTACTTACCAGTCAGCTGATCCTAGGGCTCTAGAAATAAGTAATGGTGGCAGTTATACAACTTATGCCTTTGAATGGGGCTGGCTCGATATTGCTTTTAAGTTTGGTTTGTTTTGGGCGATTTGGTACTTTATTTGGCTCGGGCGAACAGCTTTTGTTAGTTGGCGACAAGGAGTTTTAGGCCAATCTTTAGCTATTGGTCTACTGGTTCTTTTAGCGGTTCATTTATTTAGTCCATATTTAAATCATCCTTTAGGCATTGGCTATCTATCCGCCATGCTTGCCTGGTTAACTGCCAAGAAATATGATTAGCCACTATTTGCTTGCTAGTTTAGTTTCTTTTGTTATTGCTGCTAGTCTAGCGCCATTAATCAAGCGCTTGGCTTGGAAATTAAATATTGTTGATAAACCTGATTTAGTTCGTAAATTTCAGGAAAAACCAGTCGCTCTCTTGGGCGGTTGGAGTATCTTTCTGGCTATTAGTTTGGTTTTATGGTTTTTTCGAAGTTATTTAGTAGTTGGTGATCTCAATTATTATCATTGGCTAGGTGTTTGGGTTGGTGGTTTGATTTTGATGATTGGTGGATCCTTGGATGACAAGTATAATTTATCAGCAAAAAAACAGTTAATTTTCCCGATTCTCGCTATTCTGGCTGTTATTTTAGGTGGAGTTGGTATTAAGAAAGTTACTGGTCTTGATGGGCAGTTAATCTTTTTAAATACTTGGCAACTTAATTTATTTTCTTGGCAAGGCTTTGTTCGTCACTTTATTGTTCTAGCCGATATTTTTACTTTTATCTGGCTCATGGGCATGATGTACACTACCAAGTTGCTTGATGGTCTAGACGGTCTAGTCACTGGGCTGGTTGGTATTGGTGGGCTAGTGGTCGGACTCTTTACTTTAACAACTAGATATTATCAGCCAGATATTGCTTTAGCTGGTTTTGTTTTGGCGGCCGCTTGTGCTGGTTTTTTACTCCACAATTGGTCACCAGCTAAAATCTATTTAGGCGAAGGCGGATCGCTACTACTTGGTTATTTTCTTGGTGTTCTAGCGATTATTTCTGGTGGTAAAATTGCTATTGCCTTATTAATTATGGGTGTGCCGATTCTTGATGCTGCTTGGGTAATTGCTCGTCGGCTGCTTAGTGGTCAAAATCCTTTTCAAACAGCTGACCGCAAACATCTTCATCATCGCTTAGTGGCTCTAGGTTGGAGTGCTAGACAAACAGCTCTACTTTATTATACTATTTCTTTAGTTTTTGGCCTGAGCGCTTTATTTTTACAAAGTCAAGGCAAG
>DAOQAO010000092.1:0-2241 GCA_035354095.1 bacterium
ACTGTTGCCTGTGCCCCTTGGAATCAGATGGTTCTAGCCAATAATCCAGCCATCAATCGATTGCTCCCGATATTTTCTATGCCCGATGTCCATCATAGCGGTTGGCTAGATTTTTTTAGTCGAGCAGAGCGCCGTTATTTAGCTTATTTTATTAAAACTCAAGAATCTGATATCGTGATTGACCTTCAAGGTAGTCCGCTCAATGTTTTAGCTATGTTTATGTCGGGCGCGCGGGTGCGAGTTGGTTTTGGACCAAAAATGTTTGGTTTTTTGTTAACTCACCCAGCTAAATATCGCCGTGATCAACCACAAGGTGAAATCTATCTCTCGCTTGCCAAGGCGCTTGGCTATACTGGAGAACTAACCAAACCAGTAATTTATTCGGGACCAGCTGAACATGCCCGAGCCATTGATTTTATTCGAGATAATTCTTTAACTAAATTTATTGTCTTTCATACTGGAGCCGGTCGCAGCTATCGCCAATGGCCAATTGATAGCTTTGTCCAGCTAGCTCAGCAATTACTCGCCAAGTACAGTAGTTATCAGATAGTTATTATTGGCGGGCTCGATGATGACTTGATGTTTGATCGTCTGGCTAGTCAAATCAATGGCGGTGATCGTCTCGTTAATGCTGCCAATCGTTTATCTATTCCGGCAACCTATGAGCTTATTCGTTTGGCTAGATTATTTGTTGGTAATGAGTCTGGCCCAGGTCATTTAGCAGCTAGCCTTGGTATCCCAACCATTTCTTTAATGAATCCTTGGTCAGGTATTAATCGTTGGCAAGCGCGTGGTGAGAAAGTTACCTATTTTTATGGTCAAGCTCATTCTTGCCGAGGTCTAGCTTGCCATCAGGAGCCTTGCCCCAATATGGCTGCTATTACGGTTGAACAGGTTTTTTCTCAAGCTGTTAAATATCTTAGTTAATATGTCGCGCTGGAAAAGACAAGGGAAGCTGTGGTCTAAATTTTTAGCCAATTGTAATTTTTTTCGAGTTGGTAAAAATCGCTTAGTAATCAAATTCGGCAAAGCAATTTGGTTTTTGCTAGCTTGGCCGTTTGAACTTGTTGGTGATTTATTGATTTGGCCGGCAAAGTTTTCTCGACTACCAGGTAGTCCGCGTTTTTTAATTGTCAAAGTTGATCAATTAGGCGATGTGCTTTTTTCCACCTTTCTTTTGCCATTGATTAAAAAGCTTTATCCCGAGTCATCAATTGATTATTTAGTTAATCCTCAAAGCCAAAGCGTTCTAGTTAACAATCAATTAGTTGATAATGTTTTTTCTTGGCAAGATTTATTTCTACAAAATATTCCTGGTCGTCAAAAGCTAGGTGTGTGGTCAAGGATTAAATTAGCTATTCTTAGTTGGCACAATAATCTAGCTAGTTGGCGACTGCTTAGGCAAAGAAAATATGATGTTGTTATTAATTGTCGAGCTTTCTGGCCTAGTAGTAATTGGCTCTGGCGCCTGTTAGGGCGTGAGCTGGTAGCTTTTGATTTTAGCCAAGCTAGCTTTTTGGCTAATTATCAGGCTGACTATGATTTAGCCGCTGAAGAATGGCAAAATTATTTAAAGTTGCTTGAGCCTTTAGGTGTTTCTAGTATTAAAACAACCGAAATTAATCCGCGTGGCTTATTTTTTAATATCATCCCAGTAGCTGATTTACCTCAAAATTATTGGTGTTTGTCAGCTGTTTCTTTTGATGCCGAAAAGACTTGGTCTCAAAAAAAATGGCAAGAATTTATTGCTGGTTTTTTAGAAAAGACAGCGAGTAGTTTAGTTCTTACTGGTCTATCAGGCCAAGCTGAGTGGCTTCAAAAGGTTGCCGGTTCTTTTCTTTTAACTGGCCGAGTACTAGTTTTTACCAATCTAAATATTTCGCAATTAGCCGGCCTAATAAAAAATAGCCAAGGTTTTATTGGTTTAGAATCTTTTGCCGCTCATTTAGCAATTGCCCTTGAGCGCCCAGCTTTTTGTCTAGTAAATAGCCGGTTATTTTATGTTCCTGGCCTTAGCAACAAAAAAATGATTGATGGTCGGTCAATGTTGCCGCAGATAAAGGCGGTCAGAATTTTTGATTTAATTAAGACTAGTCCGGTTGAATTGCTGATAACTATCTTCCCTGCCTAGAAATAACCGTTGCCAGTGTTTTTAAGACAATGGTTAAATCTAGATAAATAGAGAAATTTTTGAGATAAAATAAATCGTGCTGTAGCTTTTTATAAGTATCTTCCAGTGAT
>DAOQAO010000093.1:0-2120 GCA_035354095.1 bacterium
CAAATCTTCCATTGCCCATCACGACTAAGCGAAGCCAATTGGTTAGCTGAATTCATAAAATACCAGCTTTGACCATCTGAAGTAGCCGATAAAATATCAGTCCATTTTTCTGGCCAAACAATTGTTTGCCATTCTTGCTTAGTATTTTGGTAATTTATTTGTTTAGTTTGATTATCACTCCAAGCTAGCAGTTGTCCATTAAGAATCATAACTGCCTGACTAGACGAAGCGGGGATAGCTATCTGACCAGCAATTTTCTGACCATTTTTCAAGGTATAGACATGACGAACTTGCCCCAATAGCTCTTCTTGTTTAGTAATAGCTTTATCCCAAAGATCGGTAATTTCAGTCGGAACTTTACTATTACTAGTTTGCCATTCTTTAATTAAATTTTCTGCCTCAACTAAGCTCTCATTAGCTGAATCAAGATTGTTATAAAGCAAATTAGCCTCTATTTGATTATGTTTTTGATTGACCAAGGCGACTTTATCAGCTTGAACTTTAACTCTCTCAGTTTCTTTTTGAGAAAAATTCTGCCAAACCAAACCAGCTATTAGCAAAACCAAACAAGCAGTAGTTGATATTAAAAAAATTCGACTGCGTCTAGATAGCTTTTTCCAAGCATGTCCGGGTTGCCATTTCTTTTGCTCCCTAGTTTTTATTAGCAAATTTTTTATTGGCTGAAATTTTTTACTGACCGGCAACCAATATTTTTCTATCATCCGGCAGCGCCAAGGCGATGTTTTGTACCATTTAGCTGCAACTTTGTCACTGATCTTTTTAAAACTAGGCTGTAATTTATACCAACCAGCACGAAGATACGCCAAAACTGAACGGCCTCGTTTAGCCATAATTGGCCAAATAGACCAACTACTAATCTTTTCTTTAGTTTCCAGATAGCCATCACGGATATCTTCGTAGTATTCTTTAAAAAATTGACGCCAATCTCGTTTAAAAAGAGTTTTCAATTTTTCTTGACTAGTTGTCAACAAATGGCTAATAAATTGTTTTGCCTTAACAGAACCAGATGGGTTTAAGATTTTTTCAGTTCTTTCTTCGGTTAATCTTAAATTGTTACCCATGAGTCTTGTTGGTGCACTACTAGACTGGCTAAAGCCAGCAGGAGCTTCAGTGCATTCTTCTTCATTTTGCTCAGTTAAACTACAGTGTTTAATAATTAAACCCAAAAAATCAACGCGACGATTGGTTTGCTGCAAAAAATGACGCATTTTTTCAACACCAATCAACGGTGAGCGGCCAGCCAATAAATTAAGAGCAGTAGTTGGCTCAATATATTCAGCCAAGGCTTCATTACTAATTAAAAGATAGCTATTTTTACTTAGTTTGCCAGTAAAAATTTCTTGAAAAAAACGATTAGTCGGTTCAATATCTTCTGGTTCAATCATTTTAACAATCTGTTTGCCAGATATCATTTCTGGCATCAACATCCAGGCTTGATTACGACCAGTTGAGGTTAAAAATATACCTTTATCGGTTAAAAGACCAATCGTGGCATTAACTTGTGGCTCCAAATAATCAATGCGTTGTTCAGCTAAAAAATCGGTTAAATCTTTATTAGTTTGTTGAACAGCAGCTGTAAAAAATTTTTCTAAATCTTCCAGGCTTAATCTTTCTTTTTGTTCTATACCTGGTTGTTGGTAATAATTCAATTTAGCTCTTTCACTAAAAAAATCTAGTAGCAGTAAAGCCTTGGCATTGTTAGCATAGACTTCAACTAAACTAAATATTTTACCAACGCGAGAAAAACTAGTTTCATTTTCTGGTTGGCCTTGTTCGGCTTCAGCCCAGGCGATTTTAGCAATTGAACTGCTTTTTTGTTCAGAGCTGAGGAGTAGAGAAGCGAGTTTGTACGGCATATTAGAAAAACCGAAGAAGACAAATAAAAGCGCTTTCTTCAGATAAAAATGTTGACGAAAATAATTATATAAGATATTATGTTTTTATACAAGGGCTAACACATTTTTTATACAGCCCTAAAAACACTCAAGCATAACTATATGCTAGAAAAACTCTTTAGCTCTCAAGCTAGGCTAAAACTCCTAAAACTCTTTCTATTCGCTGGTCCAGAAGATTGTTTTTACATTCGTCAATTATCCCGC
>DAOQAO010000094.1:0-2030 GCA_035354095.1 bacterium
TTGCGTATTTCCATTGGTGAGCTTTGGCAGAAACGCTTAATGGCAGCTGGTTTTGATAAAACCTTTGAGATTGGTCGAGCCTATCGTAATGAAGGTAGCAGTCCAGACCATTTGCAAGAATTTACCAATATGGAATTTTATTGGGCTTATGCTAATTATCGTGATGGTATGAAATTGACTCAAGAACTTTATCAAACTTTAGCTCAGGAAGTTTTTGGCACAACTAAATTTACCAGTAAAGGCCATACCTTTGATTTAGCTAACGAATGGCAAGAGATTGATTATCTAAATGAAATTATCAATCAGACTGGTATCAATATTTTGACAGCTAGTGAAGACGAAATGAGAGCTAAGCTAGCTGATCTTAAAGTTAATTATGAAGGAGACAATCGTGAGCGATTGACCGATACCCTCTGGAAGTATTGCCGCAAAAATATTGCTGGCCCAGCTTTCTTGATTGGCCATCCAAAATTAATTTCACCACTGGCTAAATCTCGTCCAGATAATCCTGATTTAACCGAGAGATTTCAAATTATCATTGCTGGTACCGAAATTGGTAATGGTTATTCAGAGTTAAATAATCCAATTGATCAGCGGGCTCGTTTTGAAGAACAGCAAAAACTGCTTGATAATGGTGATGATGAAGCCATGATGCCTGATTGGGAATTTGTGGAGATGCTAGAGCACGGTATGCCGCCAACTTGTGGCTTTGGTTTTGGTGAACGACTTTTTGCTTGTTTGGCTGGACAACCACTGCGGGAAGTAACTTTATTCCCATTTATGAAACCAAAACAGCAATAATATGCTTGATTTAAGATACATTAGAGAACATCTTGAAGAAATAAAAGAAAACTGTCGCTATCGCTTAGCATCGGCCGATATTGATAAATTGGTTGATTTAGATGAGCAACGCCGTAGTTTACAGCAAGAGCTGGATGAACTTCGTGCTAAAAGAAATAATTGGTCTAAACAAAAGCCAACGCCTGAGCAGATTGAAGAAATAAAAAATAATAATCAAAATATTAAAGATGGTGAAGAAAAGTTAGATTTGATTATTAAAGATTTAGAAACAATTCTTTTGACTGTTCCCAATTTAACTCATCCGGCTGTTGTTCGTAGTTTAGATGAAGATGATAATCCGGTATTAGAACAAATTGGTCAGCCGACAAAGTTTGCTTTTGAGCCAAAGGATCATTTGGCTTTAGCTGAGCAGTGGAATTGGCTTGATTTTGAAAGAGCCGCCAAGGTAACTGGAGCCAAGTTTTATTATACCTGTAATGATTTGGTCTGGCTGGAAATGGCTTTAATCCAATATGCTTTGGTTAAAATTGCCAAACATGGTTTTACAGTCATGACAACACCTGACTTGGCTAAAACAGAGGTTATTGAACGCCTGGGCTATTGTCCGCGAGGGGAATCTAGCCAAATTTACAATATCGAAGAACATGGTCTTAGCTTAATCGGTACTTCTGAAATTACCCTCGGGGGGTATTATCAAGATGAGATCATCGCTGGAGAAAAGTTACCTTTGCGTTATGTTGGACTTTCTCAATGCTTTAGAACTGAGGCGGGAAGTTACAGTAAATTTGCCAAAGGAATTTTCCGTGTGCATCAATTCAATAAAGTTGAGATGTTTGTTTATTGTACTCCAGAAAATAGTGAGCCAGAACATCAAAATATTTTAGAAATTGAAAAGGAAATTTTTAGTGATTTAGAAATACCTTTCCGGGTAATTGATCATTGTACAGCTGACCTAGGTGCCCCATCAATTAGAACATTTGATCTTGAGGCTTGGATGCCAGGTAAGCCGAGTAAAGAAGGACAACTAGGTGATTGGGCTGAAATTACTTCGACTTCAAATTGCTCTGATTATCAAGCTCGAGGCCTAAATATCAAATATAGTGCCGCTGATGGTAATAAACAGTTAGTTCATACTTTAAATGGCACTGGTATTTCTTTGGCGAGAGCCTTAATTGCTTTAGTTGAAAACGGTCAACAAGCTGATGGTCGAATTAAATTACCAGAAAGTT
>DAOQAO010000095.1:0-1961 GCA_035354095.1 bacterium
CAATCAATTTGTAACCAAGCATAATTGGCCGTTGCCTAAGGTTAAAGAAGTTCCTTTCCGTTTAGGTCTTGATTTATCCGGTGGAACCAGTTTGACCTATGATGCTGATTTGTCAGCTGTTGCTGTTAATGATCGTCTGGATGCTGTCCAGGGTGCTCGTGATGTTATTGAGAGAAGGGTTAATATGTTTGGCGTTAGTGAACCTAATGTTCAAATCAATAAAACCGCTCAAGGTAATTATCAGATTTCAGTTGAATTAGCCGGTGTCAAAGATGTTAACCAAGCGATTAAAATGATTGGTGAAACACCTTTGTTGCAATTTAAGGAAGTTAATGAAAATCGCCGTGAATTAACTGATAAAGAAAAGAAAGAAATTGAAGATTATAATAAGAAGGCTGAAAATAAAGCCGGGGACGCTCTAGGCAAGGCTTTGTCTGGTGGTAATTTTGCTGAATTAGCTAAGAAATTTAGTGAAGATGAAAATACCAAGGATAAAGGCGGTGCTTTAGGTTGGGTTTCTAGCAAAGAAGATCCAGAATTAGCTGGTATTGCTGAGAAATTAACTGTCGGTCAAATTAGTAAAGATTTACAAAAGACTTCAACTGGCTATGAAATTGTTAAACTAGAAGAAAAGAGAGCTAAAACTCAAGATAATAAGCCAGTAATCGAAAATAAGGCAGCTCATTTGCTGATTTGTTTTGAAGGTAAAACTGGTTGCGAAAGTGGTTTAACTAAAGATCAGGCTCTAGATAAGATTAAAAAATTGAAAGAGCAGGCGAGTGATAAGAATTTTACTGATTTAGTCAAACAAAATTCTACTGAAGCCGGAGCTCGTGATAGTGGCGGTGAACTTGGCTGGTTTGGTCAAGGTGCCATGGTTGAAGAGTTTGAAAAAGCAGTTTCAGCTATGAAAAAAGGTCAGATTTCCGATGTTGTCGAAACCGACTTTGGCTATCATTTGATTTATAAAGAAGACGAAAGAGCAGTTATGGACTATAAACTTAGCCATATTTTGGTTAAGATTAAAACTGCCACTGATATTTTAGGCAATGTTGATGAATGGAAAACCACTGAACTTACTGGTAAATATTTAAAGAAAGCTACCGTTCAGTTTGACCCTCAGGATGGTTCTCCTGAAGTGTCATTAGACTTTGATAATGATGGTGCTAAAATTTTTGAGGATATTACTGGACGAAATATTAATAAGCCAGTCGCGATTTTCTTGGATGGCTATATTATTAGTCAACCGAATGTTAGTCAGAAAATTACTGGCGGACAGGCCGTTATCTCTGGTCGTTTCAGTTTGGAAGAAGCTAAAACTTTAGCTCAGAGATTAAATGCTGGTGCTTTACCTGTACCAATCAACTTGGTCAATCAACAAACCATTGGTGCTAGCTTGGGCCAGTCATCAGTCAACAACAGTATGCAGGCTGGTTTGATCGGTCTAGCTTTGGTGGCTATTTTCATGATTTTATTCTATCGTTTACCAGGTGTTTTATCGGTTATTGCTTTGATTTTCTACGGGTTATTAGTTTTGGCAGTCTTTAAGATTTGGCCAGTTACTTTGACCTTATCTGGTATTGCCGGTTTTATTCTGTCAATTGGTATGGCTGTTGACGCTAATGTCTTGATTTTTGAAAGAATCAAAGAAGAATTAAGAGCTGGTAAACCTTTGGGAAGCTCTATTAGTGAAGGCTTTACTCGTGCTTGGCCATCAATTCGTGATGGTAATTATACTACTTTGATTACTTGTTTTATTTTGACTCAGTTTTTAACTGGTTCAATTAAGGGTTTTGCCATTACTTTGGCTCTTGGTGTTATCGTTTCAATGTTTAGTGCTATTGTGGTAACTCGCAATTTGCTAATGTTGACTGCTAGCAGAAAAATGGTTCAAAACACTTGGCTTTTCGGTGTTAGCCGCAAGAGAGTCGAGCAGGAAACTAAATAAATAATCGCAATTA
>DAOQAO010000096.1:0-1920 GCA_035354095.1 bacterium
TTGTCAAAATCAGAAGTAGCCGCTATTTTTTCTTTTTTAATTTGATCGATTCGCAGCTTAATTGCCTCTGCCTCGCCCTTACCATCGACAATGGTCGTGTTTTCTTTAGATACGACCACTCGGCGAGCTTGACCTAGATCATTCAAATCAGTCGTATCTAGTTTCAAGCCAACTTCTTCCGAAATAACGCGGCCGCCAGTCAATACAGCTATATCTTCAAGCATGGCTTTACGGCGATCACCAAAACCAGGCGCTTTAATACCAACTACACTGAAAATACCCCGTAGTTTATTGACCACAAAGGTTGTCAAAGCTTCGCCGTCAATATCGTCAGCAATTATAACTAATTCTTTTTTACCAGCCTGAATAATTTTTTCAAGTAGCGGCAAGACATCTTGGACAGCTGAAACTTTACGGTCAGTAATTAAAATGTAGGGATTATCCAGTTCGGCCTTCATGGTGTCAGTACTGGTAACCATATAGTGGGAAACATAGCCTTTATCAAATTGCATGCCTTCGACTACTTCTTTTTCGACACCAAAAGACTGGCCTTCTTCAACTGTAATCACACCCTCATTGCCAACTGAGTCCATAGCCTCAGCAATAATCTTGCCAATTTCTTGATCGTTGGCACTAATTGAAGCCACCTGAGCAATTTCTTCTTTGGTTGAAATCTGCTTACTCATCTTTTTCAAACGACTTACTACCTCAGCTACTTCTTTTTCAATACCTTGACGAATTTCAATTGGATTAATACCAGCCGCCACCAATTTTAAGCCTTCGTTGATCATCGCTTGAGCGAGCACCGTAGCCGTAGTTGTGCCATCGCCAGCTAAATCATTGGTTTTGGAAGCAACTTCCTTAACCAACGAAGCACCGATATTTTCAAATTTATCTTCTAACTCAATTTCTTTAGCGACACTAACGCCATCTTTGGTAATCACTGGACTGCCAAAGCCTTTGTCAATCACGACATTGCGACCCTTTGGCCCTAGAGTAACCTTAACCGCATTAGCTAATTGATCAACACCTTTTTTTAAAGCAGCTCGCGCCTTGTCATCAAAAATAATCTGTTTAGCCATATTTTTACTTATTTAATAATTACTAGAATATCTCTTTCGGCAACCACTAAATATTCTTGGTTGTCGATTTTCAAATCTTCGGTTGAATACTTTTTAAACAAAACTTTCTGACCAATCTGAACGCTCATTGGTGCTCGCTGGCCATTATCGAGTAAACGACCAGGGCCAACGGCGACAATTTCGCCTTGTTCAGGTTTTTCTTGACTCACTGTATCAGGTAAAATAATGCCGGACTTGGTTTTTTCCTCAACCGAAAGCGGCTTGATAACTACCTGATCATGTAATGGCTGTAAGTTCATAGGCATAAAATTAAGAATAAAAATTTAGCAGTCGAAGCTCTCGACTGCTAAATATTATAGCAAGCGCTTTTAGGTTGTCAAGCGTTTTATTTACTTGTGACGATGTTGTAATTCAGCAGCTTTCAGGCGCAAAATCTCTCGGGCTAATTGTGCCCGAGCTTCAATAAATTCGGGTGTATTTTCTAATTGATCAGCCATTATTCTCTCGGCTTCAGCACGAGCGGCTGCTACAATTTCTGGATTAATTTCTGAAGCCATTTCAGCTGTATCAGCCAAAACCACTACTTTATTAACGGAAATTTCAACAAAACCACCTTGAATAGCTAGATATTCGGTCTGGCCGTCAAGCATTTTAAGCATGGCTACTCCTGGCCTGAGTAAAGAGACCAAGGGAATATGATTGGGTAAAACCGTAATATCACCTTCAATTGCCGGCAAAGTAATTTGTCTGACTTGATTTCTATAGACCACTCTTTCGGGAGTTGCTACTTCAAATTTTATTGTCTGCTCGGACGACATACTTTAGACTTGATTTAAGC
>DAOQAO010000097.1:0-1828 GCA_035354095.1 bacterium
TTCTTTAGTTTTTACTTCACCACTTCCGTCAATAGTTTTCCCAAGCACATTAAACATACGCCCGAGAGTTTCCTCACCGACTGGCACACGAATTGGTTGCTTGGTATCGACAACTTCTTGACCGCGTCTCAGGCCGTCAGTTGAATCCATGGCAATAGTTCTCACTACTCCGCCGCCCAAATGTTGCTGAACCTCCAAAACAACTTCCAGATCAGCTTGCTTGGCTGTTAAAGCTTGAAAAATCGGCGGAACCGCTTGATCAAATTTGACATCAACAACTGGTCCGATAATCTGTTCGATTGTTCCTAAATTTTGTTTGGTCATATATTTAATTGGCCAAAGCATTGGCACCAGCACAAATCTCAGCGATTTCTGCGGTAATGCCAGCTTGGCGGACTTTATTATAAGTTAAACGCAGAGCGTCAATCAACTCATCAGCGGCTTCGGTCGCATTCTTCATCGCAATCATTCGCGCTGATTGTTCAGAAGCATTACTTTCCAAATTGGCTTGATATAATTGCACCTCGATTAAACGCGGTAACATTGCTTCTAGAACAACTTGGCGACTAGGCTCGTAATTATATTGATAATGATACGATTTAATCTTCATACTATCTGGCAGTAGCTCTTCTAAAGCTTTACCGGTTGTAGCTTCACTATACAAGTGACTGTCGGCTTTTTCAGTTAAAAAATCTTTAGAAGACGACAGACCCGGTGCCTCAACTAAGCCCAGAAAATCACGATTAGCGCTAATATCAATCGGCAGTAATTGGCGAACCCGTGGTGTCTGTTTGATAGTTGAAATAAAATCAGTAAAAGCTACAAAAATCTTATCATAGCGACCAGTTAGATATTCATCCATTATGGTTCTAGCCATAGTCACAACTTGCGGCAGTTGCTGACCCCGTTCATCCTTAGGAAAACTGGCCGCAATTTTTTGACCATAACGAGTGGCCAAAATCTGCCCGCGACTGCCAAATAAATAATAATCCACTTCTTGATCACTGTGTTTTTTAACGGAATTTAAGGCTTTATTAATAACATTACTATTAAACCCACCACACAGACCTTTATTACCACTAAAAACCACCATCGCAATCTTGCCGGTTAGTTTGCGACTACTTGGCCAGCCTAAAAAAGGATGCTCCAAATTCTTATCTTGACTCAAATTGAGTAAAGTCATCCAAGATAAGTTGGCATAGGTACGCGTTGCCAAAGCATTAGCCACGGCCTTTTTCATTTTGGCGGCCGCCACCAACT
This sequence comes from bacterium, assembly GCA_035354095.1. Classification (GTDB taxonomy): domain Bacteria; phylum Patescibacteriota; class Patescibacteriia; order Patescibacteriales; family Patescibacteriaceae; genus UBA1359. The sequence continues at coordinate 1,261 of DAOQAO010000097.1, forward strand.
GCATCGCTTTAGTAATCTTTCGCGTGCTATTGATGGACTTTAACCGGCGTTGTAAATCTCTGGTATTGGCCATAATCTATTGCCAGCTAGATTGAAATTTATCTAACAATTTGCCTAATTCTTTTTCGCTATCTTCATCTAGCAAACCGGTTTCGCTAATTTTAGCAGCTAAGTCTTGGCCAAAATCATGCCAATAATTTAGCCATTCGCGCTCCCAGCTGCCAATTTTATCAACAGAAACTGTAGCTAAGCGACCACTAATAGCAGCGTAAAAAATTGTTGTTTGATCGGCCATAGCTAACGGCTGATACTGACCTTGTTTTAAAATCTCAGTTAAACGACGGCCAAGCTCCAATTTTTGCTTAGTATTTTCATCCAAATCAGAACCAAACGAAGCAAATGCTTCTAACTCACGAAACTGAGCTAGCTCAAGGCGCAATTTCCCAGCAACCTTTTTCATGGCCTTAGTTTGGGCACTACTACCAACACGAGAAACCGATAGACCAGCATTGATGGCTGGCCTTAAACCTTTATAAAATAAATCCGGTTCCAAGAAAATCTGACCATC
>DAOQAO010000098.1:0-1517 GCA_035354095.1 bacterium
CAAGCCAAAGTCGCGGCCGCTGGCCCTTTGGCTAATCTAATCTTAGCTGTCGCAGCAGCTATGGCGGCTAAATATTTAGCTGGCGGTATTACTACTGCCTGGGGCGCAATGCTCGTAAGCATTGTTTTGATCAATTTAGTTTTAATGATCTTTAATCTTTTACCTATTCCGCCGCTGGATGGTTCTAAAATTATCGCCACATTTTTACCAAATAGACTTCGTTATGCTTATTTAGCTACTGAGCAGTGGGGATTCTTTGTTCTAATTGCGATTATGCTAGCTTGGCCTAATTTGCTTTACTATCCTGTTGCTTGGATGCTCAATCTCCTAATTTGAGTCTTGACTTAATGATAGCTATCTGCTAAATTAAGAATCAACTAAGCACAATTCCTGGCGCAGAGGGCCAGATTTATTTTAATTTTAAGAAGAAAACTTAAGTTTTTTATTGTTATTATGCCAACTATCAACCAGTTGATCCGCAAGCCGCGAACGACTACCACCACCAAGAGTAAATCTCCAGCCATGCAAGTAACCATGGATTCGTTGCATCGCAAGAAAAACATCGTTACACAAGGTTCTCCTTTTAAACGCGGTGTTTGTCTAAAGGTTACTACCACTACTCCAAAGAAACCAAACTCTGCTTTGCGTAAGATTGCTCGTGTCCGTTTGTCCAATGGTATGGAAGTTACTGCTTATATTCCAGGTGTTGGTCATAATTTACAAGAACACTCCATTGTTTTGATTAAGGGTGGTCGTACTAAAGATTTACCAGGTGTCCGTTATAAAGTTATCCGCGGTGTCTATGATACCCAGGGTGTTGACGGTCGCCGTCAGAGCCGCAGCCGTTACGGTGCTAAGGCTCCTAAAGCTTAAACTAATTTTTGTAGAATACTATGAGAGGAAAACAGGCGCCAAAGCGCGAAATCGTTGGTGATCCAAAGTATAATGATATTGAAGTCGCCAAATTTATCAATTATTTAATGAAGGATGGCAAGAAAACAACTGCTCAAAAAGTTGTTTACAATTGCTTTGATTTGTTAAAAGAAGAAACCAACCAAGATCCACACCATGTTTTTAACAAGGGTTTGAAGATGATCTGCCCATTAGTTGAAATCCGTGGTCGTCGTGTTGGGGGTGCTAACTATCAGGTCCCTCACCAAGTTCGTGGCGATCGCCGCTTTACTTTAGGCTGCCGCTGGTTGATTACTGCTGCTAGAGCTCGCAAGGGTCGTTCAATGGCTGAAAAGTTGGCTGCTGAAATTTTGGACAGCATCAAGGGTGAAAGTGCTTCAGTTAAGAAGAAGCTTGATGTTCACCGTATGGCTGAAGCCAATAAGGCTTTTGCCCACTTTGCCCGTCACTAGTTTATTTTTTAAACCGACTAGATTCTTCTGAGTCAGTCGGTTTTTTTATCCTCGTTTTTATTTATTAAAATTTTATGCGCGAATTCAAGCTGGAAAACACTAGAAATATCGGTATCATGGCTCATATCGACGCTGGTAAGACTACTTTTACCG